>CALBLR010000184.1 GCA_937896015.1 uncultured Prevotellaceae bacterium
CTGTCCGCTGCCGCCCTTCTTCTTGTTGCTGCCCGGGCCCTTGGGGGCGAATGGCGACTGCTCGGAGTCGCCGCTTTCACCGTCGGCATTAGCCTGGTCGTCGCCAGCCTGCAGCGATTGAGCGGCCACATCGAGCACCACATTGGTGTTGAGGTCCACACCGCTCAGAATTTCGGTGCGGGTGCCGTCGGTGATGCCAACTTCCACCTTGTGTGCCACAAAGGTGTTGCCTTCCAGAGTCCACAGTTTGTGCTCGGCCTTTACGTCTTTAATCTTGTAGGCGTTGCCTATGATGGCGGGCTCGGGTGTGAAGCGCAGCGCCTTGCTGGGCACGCTGGTCACGCCGCTGCGCTCCAGGGTGTAGATGGTGACGTTGGCGGTGAGGCCCGGCTTCAGCTTCAGGTCTTGGTTGGGGGCGGTGATCACCACTTCATAGGTCACCACATTGTTGGTGGTTGTGGCGTTTTGGCGCACCTGCTTCACTGTGCCGGTGAAGGTGTCGTCGGGGAAGGCGTCGACGGTGAACGTCACGCGCTGGCCCTCGCGCACCTCGCCTATGTCGGCCTCGTCAACGTCGGCCCCCACTTGCATGTCCTTCAGGTCTTTGGCAATGGTGAACAGGGTGGGGGTGTTGAACGACGAAGCCACCGTCTGGCCCACTTCCACCTCTTTCGAAATCACCACGCCGTCGATGGGCGAGGTGATGGTGGCGTAGCCTAAATTGGTTCGCGCCTTGGCCACGCCCTCGGCGGCCACCTTCACCTGCTCCTGTGCCTTGCGATAGCTTTCAAGAGCCACGTCGTATTCCGACGCGCTCACCAGCTGCTTGCGGTAGAGCTCGGCATAGCGCGCATAGTTCTTCTTCTGGTAGTCGAGCTCGCTTTGCGCGCTGCGCATGCTGGCCTGCTGCGAGGCCACCTCGCTCTCCAGGTTGGTGCGGTCGAGCTCGGCTATCACCTGGCCTTTCTTCACCGTGCTGTTGTAGTCCACATACAGCTTGCTCACTATGCCCGACACCTGCGTGCCCACATCCACGGTGGTCACGGCCTCCACGGTGCCGGTGGCGGTGACGCTGGTCTTGATGTCGGCCTGCTCCACATGAGT
>CALBLR010000185.1 GCA_937896015.1 uncultured Prevotellaceae bacterium
CGGCTCACATTCATGCGCGCCGACGTGCTTAACCGCGACTTCCTTAAGACCCAGGAAGGCGACCGCAAGGGCTACCCGCTGCGCACCTACTCGGGCGGAGTGTTTCTTAACGGATACAGCGACCACTTCCCCACCGAGATTTTCCTTATAAAAGAGCAATAAGAGAGAGAAACTGCTTTACATCTCTTACAGCGCTGATGCACACTCCGTTACAGCAGAGGAGCATCAGCGCTTTTTGTATGCGCAAGAATATATAATGTGGGTGGCAGTAATTTTAGGGCAATGAGTTAGGGGTTTTTAGTATTTTTTTGTATATTTGCGGCACGATTAACATATCAACTCTAACAATAATTTTTAAAACAACTCGTTTATGAAAAAAATTTTTACTCTCATCGTAGCTCTCGTGGCTACAGCATCAATGTCGTTCGCTTCATCGGCAAGCTACAAAATCGTGTTCCACGGCAATGACTCAATCGCAGTCGACGGTCCCGCAATCAACAGTGCAGAATTCCTCACCAAACCTGGTGTGATGGAAGCCGGTGCAGAATACATCGACTCGGCAGAGGTATCGAAAGTCTATCGAGCCGACCACGCAATGGGCATCAAGTTCAACACCACAAAGGCAATTGGCACACTCACACTCAACCTCTCCGACATGGGCAAAGTGAAAGCCAACAAGATTGTGGCTGAGGCCAGCGCATACGTGACCGACTACAAGGCAAACCGCCTCAACAAGTTCATCATCAACGGCGTGGAGAGCGCCACCACCATCGAGAAGGCCGACACAGTTGACGGCAAATATGTGTTCCCGAAATATGAGTTCCAGCTCGACGGCAGCGAACTGTCGAAGATAGTGGTCACCACTGGCAACACCCAGAAAGCCCGCCTCAACCTGAAGTCGCTTGAGGTGATTTTCGAGGCCACCGGCGTTGACGCCGTTGAGACCAGCAAAGAGGTTGCCAACGTTAAGTATTACAACCTGACCGGCGTTGAGAGCGCAACTCCGTTTGAGGGCGTCAACGTGAAGGTTGTCACCTACACCGACGGCACCAAAGAGGCCCTCAAGGTGGTTAAATAATCGTCATTAGCAACCTATTCCACAAGGGAATATAAGAGACAGCATGGCTCGGAGCGAGTTCCGGGCCATGTTTTTTTATGTCCAAGTGGACGCTTTGGGCTTTGTCGGCCTTATGGTTTAATTTGTCGATGAAATAAACGCCATTCGTATATCCAATTTGCGCCCTTGCGCCGGCAAGAATAATTTTGCACCATAAATAGACAGATTCATTTTCAACCCACACATTCTATTGGAAACAGGTGTTATGAAGGTAAAAAGATTGATTTTAACGGCTGCGGCCGCCTGGCTGCTGCACGGCGGCACGGCCGCGCAAGACTCCACTGCCGCGGCACTGCCGCAGCAGTGGACGCTGCAGCAGTGCATCGACCGGGCCAAGACGCAAAACGTGGCCGTGCGCCGTCTGCGCGTGAGCGCACAATCGGCGCAAATCGATGTGAAAGACGCCAAAAGCGCGCGTCTGCCGCAGGTGTCGTTCCAAACGAGCCAGGGATTCAGCAACCGGCCGTTTCAAAGCACATCGGCCGTGGTCAACGGATCGCAGGTGGTGAGCACCAGCCACAAAAACAGCTACACTGGCGACTACGGGCTGAACGCTTCGATGCCGCTGTATGACGGCGGACAGACGGCCAACAACGTGAAGTTGCAGCAGCTCAACAGCCAGATCGCCGACCTCAACGTGAGCGCGCAAGAGCTGAATTTGGAGGAGAGCGTGACCAAACTGTATGTGCAGATACTCTATGCGCAGGAGACGGTGAAGCAGGACAAGGAGCAGATTGAGTTGTCGCAGAAGCAGCTGGTCCGCGGCCGCGGACTGTTTAAGAGCGGACTTCTCAACAAGGCCGACGTGGCGCAGCTTGAGTCGCAAAACGCCACCGACCGCTATCAGCTGGTGGCCGACGAGTCGACCCTGGCCGACTATAAGCTGCAACTGAAGCAACTGCTTGAGCTCGATGGCGACCAAGACATTGAACTGGCCGCCAGCGGCACCGATGCCGACGCGCTCACGCCGCTGCCAGCCAAGGCCGACGTGTATGCCGCCGCCCTGGCACTGCGCCCCGAGATACAGGCCGGCAAGCTGGCCATGAACCGCAGCGAACTCGATGAGAAAATAGCCAAGGCAGGCTCGCTGCCATCAGTCACGCTCAACGCAGGCATGAGCACCAACAACATTACCGGCAACGGCGGATTTTTCGACCAGCTGAAGCGCCAGTGGAGCAACACTCTGGGCGTGACACTGAGCGTGCCCATCTACGACCGCGGCAAGACCAAAAACGCCATTGCCAAGGCACGCCTTGAAAAGGAGAGCAGCTATCTCGACCTGCTTGACTCGCAAAAGACGCTGTGGAAGTCGATTGAAGGCTACTGGCAGCAGGCCACCAGCGCCCAGCAGCGCTACGCCGCCGCCAAAGAGCAGGTGCAGTATGCCCGCACCAGCTACGAGCTGACAAGCGAGCAGTTCCGCCTGGGCTTGAAAAACATTGTGCAGCTGCTCACCGACAAGACCAACCTCTCGAAGGCAGCCCAGCAAATGATTCAGGCAAAATACATGGCCGTGCTCAACGCTGCCATGCTCAGCTACTACCAGGGCGGACAAATGGCACTGTAGCGCAACTTCAATGAAAATCAGTCACACCCATTAAAACTACCAACCGCGATATGAAAAAGAAAATAATTATAGCTGTGGTGGCCATAGTGGCCATTGCAGGAGCCGCCTGCCTGCTGCTGCGGGGAGGCAAGGAGAAAGGCAAAGTGCAGTTTGAGCAGACTCGTG
>CALBLR010000186.1 GCA_937896015.1 uncultured Prevotellaceae bacterium
GGTCTCCCACAGATTTGCACAGATTATCACAGATTTTTATCTGCACTGATTGCTTGGGGCTCCCACAGATTTGCACAGATTGTCGCTGATTTTTATCTGCACTGATTGCTTGGGTCTCCCACAGATTGGCTTTTATATGTCTCCTACGGATTTGCACAGATTGTCACAGATTTATGAGTGGCTGAATAACATAAAATCCGTGCAGATAAAAATCCGTGTAAATCTGTGCCGATCTGTGGGAGCCCCTCTACGAGAACAGAATCTGTGGGAGCCTTAAAAGCGCAGAATCTGTGGGCGGGTAGGGCTGGCGTCAGCGGCCGCCGGTGAGCAGGCGGCTCAGCCAAGGCACGCGGGCCGTCAGTGCCGAGGCTGCCGTGCACAGCGCCACGGCCAGCAGCACCATGGTGGCGTCCATGGCCAGCAGCATGGCGCCGCTGTAGGGCGCCACTGCGCCGGCCAGGCGGCCAACAGCCTTCATCAGGTGGGGCAGCAGCACTATGTGCAGCGCAAACACCATGAAGCTGTGGCGCGCCAGCGGTGAGGTGAGCGTGCGGCTGCGGCCCTGGGCGGCGCGGCTGGCCAGCCCCAGGGCCAGCGCCACGCCCGCCAGTATGGCGGTGTGGTGCAGCCAGTCGATGTTGAGCTTGCCGAAGCCCACGGCGCGAGCCACGTAGTGGAAGGTGGCCAGGTCGGCCACGCTGGCCACGGCCCACACCGCGGCGGCAGCGGCTATCATCCGCGGCTGGGCAGCCCAACTGGTGACGCTGCGGCCGCTGATGGCCGCCCACGCCCCCAGGCTGTAGAAGCCCACGGCCACGCTGCTGAACCCTATCACCCATATCGGGCCGCGCCCCACCCACCAGAAGGCCAGTGCGGCCAGCGGCAGCGCGCAGCCCCAGCACCTCACGGCCAGCCACACCAGCGGCGAGGCCAGGCTGAGCGCCATCAGGTCGCGCACAAACCACAGCGGCAGGTCGGCGGGGAAGTTGAGCCCGTAGGCGTCGAGCGAGCAGAAACTGAACGACAGCAGCAGCGACTTGAGGCTGTAGCTGCTGTGCAGCGCAAAGTAGGCAATCAGGTTCCACACCATGTAGGGCACCAGCAGCGACCGCGCGCGGCGGCGCAGCTTGGCAGCGTAGGTGGCTCGGTCGAAGCGCTCCACGCGGTAAAACATCAGGTAGCCCGATATGAGGAAAAACGTTGGTACGGCCATGTCGGCCGCTATGCACGCCACATACGACAGCGCCATCTGCGCCCACGTGGCGCAGTGCCTGATGCTTAGCTCCACCTGGCCGTATGGAATGTGCTTGAACGTGAGCAGGTTGTAGTGGATAATCACCACCAGCACGGCCATGGGGTAGCGCAGCGAGTCGAAGGCCAGCCACGGGCCGGCGTCGCGCTTGGGTTCGGACAAAATCTTGGGGTCACCGGCGCTTGTTGCGGCTCCGGCGTCAACGCTGTGGCGGGCTGTGCTCCCCTCGATACTGTCGCAGTAATCGCTGTGGTGCATAGTGCTGATTTTCTTTTTTGCGGGCGCGCAAACTGTGAGGCGTCAAGACCCGTCGCGGCGCATGTTGCCGCGGCAGCGCTCAAAGTCTCACATAATGTTGCTTAGTCTTTCCCTTGCCCGTGTCGGAATCATACTATTTCTGTACAGTAGAATTTCCAGTTGCAAAGGTACAACATTTGCCCCAAAGCGCCAACGCCCCCTGCCGACAATCATTCAACATCCCCTTCTGCCGCCTCCCACAGATTCTGTTTTTTTGCTTCCCACAGATCGGTTGACTTTTGCCTCCCACAGATCGGCACAGATTTACACGGATTTTTA
>CALBLR010000187.1 GCA_937896015.1 uncultured Prevotellaceae bacterium
TGAAGGGCAGCTTCTCGTCGACCTTGGCGGGAGTGCCGTCTTCCTTGATGAGGTGCTTGGGAGTGGCGAAGCCTTCAACGCCGTAGGGCAGGCTCACGATTGCGCCCTTGTCGAGCTTCTCGATGATGGTGCCCTCGTGGATGCTGCCCACCTTGAAGATGGTTTCGAACACGTCCCAAGGATTCTCCTCGAGCTGCTTGTGGCCGAGGCTGAGGCGGCGGTTCTCTTTGTCGATTTCAAGAACCATCACGTCGATGTCGGCGCCGATCTGGGTGAACTCGCTGGGGTGCTTCACCTTCTTGGTCCACGACAGGTCGCTGATGTGGATGAGTCCGTCAACGCCCTCTTCAAGCTCTACAAACACGCCGAAGTTGGTGAAGTTGCGCACCTTGGCTGTGTGCTTCGAGCCCACGGGATACTTCTGCTCGATAGTTTCCCAGGGATCGGGCTTGAGCTGCTTGATGCCGAGCGACATCTTGCGGTCTTCGCGGTCGAGTGTGAGGATCACTGCCTCCACTTCGTCGCCCACCTTCATGAAGTCTTGTGCCGAGCGCAGGTGCTGCGACCACGACATTTCGCTCACGTGGATGAGGCCTTCCACACCGGGGGCGATTTCCACGAATGCGCCGTAGTCGGTCATGACCACCACTTTGCCCTTCACCTTGTCGCCAACCTTCAAGTTGGGATCGAGCTTGTCCCACGGATGGGGCTGGAGCTGCTTCAGGCCGAGGGCGATGCGCTTCTTGTCTTCGTCGAAGTCGAGGATAACCACGTTGAGTTTCTCATCGGGCTTCACGATGTCGGCGGGATTGTTCACGCGGCCCCAAGAGAGGTCGGTGATGTGGATCAGGCCGTCAACGCCGCCGAGGTCGATGAACACACCGTAGGGGGTGATATTCTTAACGGTACCCTCAAGCACCTGACCTTTTTCAAGCTTGGCGATGATCTCTTTGCGCTGCTGCTCAAGCTCGGCCTCGATGAGAACCTTGTGAGAGACAACCACGTTGCGGTATTCCTGGTTGATTTTCACAACCTTGAACTCCATGGTCTTGCCCACGAAGATGTCGTAGTCGCGGATGGGCTTAACGTCGATCTGCGATCCGGGCAGGAAGGCTTCGATGCCAAACACGTCAACGATCATGCCACCCTTGGTGCGGCACTTGATGTAACCCTTGATGACTTCATCATTTTCAAGCGCTTCGTTAACGCGTTCCCAGCTCTTGGCTGCACGGGCCTTCTTGTGCGAAAGCACGAGCTGGCCTTTGTGGTCCTCCTGATTCTCGACAAACACCTCTACGGTGTCGCCTACCTTCAGGTCGGGGTTGTAACGGAATTCGTTGTAGGGAATGATGCCGTCTGACTTATAGCCGATGTTAACCACTACCTCGCGCTTGTTGATTGCGATAACGGTACCTTCGGTTACTTCCTTGTCCTTAATGTGGCCAAGTGATTGGTCATACGTCTTCTCAAGCTCCTCAAAAGATTTGCCCTTCTGAGTTTCGCCGTTTTCATAGGCGTCCCAATCGAAATCGGCATTGCCTACGTTGGGAGAATTTTTTAATTCTTCGCTCATTAAATAAAATAGTTAATAAATACAGTTAATAAATCTCGGTGCGCCAAGCAGATTCGTTCCTGCAAAGCGCAAATGCAAAGGTATGCAATATTTTTCAATCACACGCACGTCCGGAGGCAAAAAAATGCGGCAATCTGTTGTTTTTCATTTTTTTGGACAGCGGCCGACCACCTTATGGGCTTTTGTGCTAACTTTGCACCGGGTCGCAGCAGTGCCGCGGGCCTATGCCTGCGGCGGCTGCGGCCCCGGTGTGTTGCGACACTGATGACGCAACAATTATATAATCTATATAGGAATATGAAGATAGTGGTGTATCCGCAGCAGCTGGGCAACGCCGGGCTGCAATCCAACCCCTACATACGCGACTTTGTGGCCGCAATGACGGCCGCGGGCGTGCAGGTGGCCAACGGGCCGGCCCGCAATCCGCTCATAGGCATGCTGCCGCGGTGCCTCGCGGGCGACGCGCTGGTGCTGCACTGGCTTGAAAACGTGCCCGACTACAAGCACGGAGCGGTGCAGACGGCGTGCGCGCTGGCAATGCTGGCAGCGGCGCGGCTCACGGGACACAAGGTGGTGTGGTTTTTGCACAACAACCGCAGCCATGCCGCATCGCACCAGTGGCAGAAGCGGCTCATCACCCGCGCCCTGATGCGCCACAGCAGCCTGGTGGTGACCCACGCCAGCCAGGGCCTCGACGCCCTGCGCAGCCAGTGCCCCGGGCGCAGGGGCAAGGCCGTGTGGCTGCACCACCCCACAAAAAACCGCATAGCTCTGGCGCGGGGATGCCGCAAAGCGGTGGCCGGCATGGAGCCGGAGGCCGACGTGCTGATATGGGGCACCATATCGCCCTACAAGGGCGTGGACCAGTGGCTGCAATATGTGGCCGACCAACGGCTGCCTCTGCGGGTGCGCATTGTGGGCCACTGCGGCGACGCCTGTCTGGCCGGCCGCATAGCCGAGCTGGCGCGGCAGGCTCCGGCGGCCACGTTCAGCAACCGCAGCATCACCTTCGAGGAGCTTGCGGCCGAGGTGGCTCGCGCGCGCTTTGTGCTGGTGCCTTATGCGGCCGAGTCGGTGCTGAGCTCGGGCATACTGATGGACTCGCTGTCGGTGGGTGCAAAGGTGATCGGGCCCAACGTGGGCTCGTTTCGCGACTATGCAGCCGAGCCGCTGCTGCGGGTGAGCACGTTTGACTCGCCTGCCGACGTGGCGCGCATTGTGGCCGCTGACGACGGCCTTCCGGCCGACCTCGACAGCTATGAGCGTTTTCTCGACGCCCACAACTGGGTGCACTTTGCCGGCCAGCTGACAAAACTTATTGAAGAACTGTAACACAATAATGAATTGAGTATGATTTGCAACAAACTGTTGGCGCTGCTGGTGTGCAGCGCCGTGCCAATGGGACTGATGGCCTCGTGCGCCGGCGGCGAGCGGCACTTTGAGCCGCAGCGCGGCAGCGTGGTCAGCGCCGACGTGAGGCAGGCCGCGGGCCACAGCTATCTGGTGCTCACCGCCGAGCCGGGGGCCAGCGTGGAATATTCGGTGACGCGCCCCGACGGCGACGACCCCGATGTGTGCCTGGCCGTGGCAGCGGCCTTCACTGGCGACGACCTTGTGAGCATTTGCGGCGACCACGTGGTGCAGGGCAAGCGCATGCGGGGATACGACGACGTGACCGCCACGGGCCACATGCTGCTGACCGGCGGCAAGGTGGCCATACGGTCGAACGGGCGGCTCAACGAGTCGGTGAATAAGGCAGAGGAAGACCGCGGCAGCCTGTTTCAGCAGTGTCTGGTGGTGGAGGGCGGCAAAGCCCACGCCGAGCGCATTCCGCAGGCCATCACCGACCGCAAGGCCCACATAATATTCCGCGCGGCATGCATCATGGCCGACGGCACCTTTGCCGTGGTGCAGGGCGCCGATTGCCAATATGGCCACGAGTTTGTGGACGGCCTTGCGGCCCTTGGGGCCAAAGACGCCGTCTACCTCGACATGGGCAGCTGGGCCTACGGGTGGTATCGCGCCGACCGCGGCGGCAAAGCCGTGGAGCTGGCCGACCACTTCGCCAACACCGCCCATCAGAGCAACTGGCTGGTGGTGCGCGCCCGCAAATAAAGTTGAACGTTGAGGGTTGAAAGTTTTATTGTTTATTGTTTCAACACTCAACTTTCAACAGCAACCATTCAACTTTCAACAGTAATCTTTCAACATAAAAAAAGACATGCTTACAACCGAACAACGAGAGCGCTACAAGCGCAACCTTCTGCTGCCCCAAGTGGGCGAAGAGGGACAGGAGCGGCTGCTGCGGTCGCGGGTGCTGATAATAGGCGCCGGCGGACTGGGCTCGCCCGTGGCTCTGTATCTGGCCGCCGCCGGAGTGGGCACACTGGGCGTGGTGGACAGCGACCGCCTGGACCTGAGCAACCTGCAGCGCCAAGTGCTGCACACCACAGCCGACGTGGGCCGGCCCAAGGTGGAGAGCGCGCGCGACCACATCACCGCGCTAAACCCCGACGTGAAGGTGGTGACCTACAACTGCTTCTTCAACGCCGACAATGCGGCCGGCATACTGGCCGACTACGAGATAGTGGTCGACGCCACCGACAACTCCGAGTCGAAATTCTTTATCAACGACGCCTGCGTGGCCGCCGGCAAGCCGCTGGTGCACGGCGGCATCAACCAGTTTTCGGGCAACGTGATGACCATACTGCCCGGCACTGCCAACTACCGCGACCTCTTTGGCAACCAGCCGCAAAACCCCGTGCCCAGCTCCACCTACGGCCTGCTGGGAGCCATTCCCGGCACCATAGGCACCATTCAGGCCACCGAGGTGCTGAAGTTCCTGCTCGGCACCGGCCAGCTGCTCACCGACCAGGTGCTGCACTACGACGCCGCCACAATGACATTCACCCGCTTCAAGGTGAAGCGCGGCTAAGGCGGCAATCATGGCATAGTGCCACTGGCCGATGCTGAGCGTGAGCGCGTTGCGCGGCGAAATCATATTATTTAACCTCCGTTATGCGCGGTGGGCAACCAAGTTGCCCACCGCGCTAATAATTTTGCCGTACAATCAAAAAATGACAAGGAGGAACAGCATATGAACGCAACATTCGCAACGCCCCACACCATATCGGCAACCGACCAGGTGTTTGCCACCCTTGAGGCCGGCGGCAAAGTGCTGGTGCGCATCAGCGCGGCCGGATTTTCGAGCCTCGACGACGTGATGCGCCTCGTGTGGCGCAAGGCAGGAGAGTTTATGGGACTGGCGCGCGTGAGCGTGCGCAACAAGACGCAGGGCTGGCGCACAGTGTCAACCATAGCCCGCCGCCACACGGCCGCGCGCAGCGCACCAGTGCCGCCGCACGACGGCCGCCAATACCTGATTCCGTGGTGAGAGTTCATAAAAAATATATTAAATAATCACCGGCCATAATGCCCGATATGATTTTTTTGAGTAACTTTGAACACTAAAAGCGCAGTGGCGGGGCGGGGCCCCGACGGCGCCAACAGTGTCAATTGTTATAAGAAGAAATCTATACTGTTAAAATAAGTACTATTTTAAAACAAACTATTATGGTTTACTCACAAGAAGTACAGAACATGTGCTGCGTAGCAAAGGGTGCTAACCACCCTTCAGCTCCGATTCCAGAGGAGGGAAAATGGGTTAGATCGAAGGAAATCAAGGACATCTCCGGCTTTACGCACGGCATTGGCTG
>CALBLR010000188.1 GCA_937896015.1 uncultured Prevotellaceae bacterium
CTAAGCGGTGACGGCTGCCATGAGAAGGGTTTTATTGGCTCTGGCTTCTTTGGCATGCTGTGCCTTTGCTTCTGTGGCGCAAGGCCGCGTGTCGTGGATCGAGACGGTGCACGACTTTGGCACGTTTAGCGAGAGCGTGGGCAAGGTGACTGGGGTGATGCGCTTCGTGAACACTGGCGACTCGGCCCTGGTGATAACGCGGGTGCGCCCCACGTGCGGCTGCACGGCGGGCGACTTCAGCCGCAACCCGGTGAAGCCTGGCGACACTGCCACCGTCACGCTCACCTACACCGCCATCGGGCGGCCTGGCGAGTTTTGCAAAGACGTGTATGTCTACACCACCGGGCAGCCGCGCCGCTCGGTGGTGTCGATCAAAGGCAAGGTGATAGGCAGTGTGGCCACTGTGAGCGAACAGTATCCCGTGGCCGTGGGCCCGTTGCGCCTCGACCGCTCCAGCATCCCGCTTGGCGACATCACCCGCGGCAAGACGCGCATGGCCTACCTTAGCGGCTACAACACCAGCACCGACTCGGTGCGGGTGACTTTCAGCGGCGTCACACCCGGCATCATTCCGCAGGCGCTGCCGCAGGTGGTGGCCCCGGGCAGCACCATGACGGTGACGGTGTTCTACGACTCGGGCAACGCCCCGCTGTGGGGGCTCAACGCCTATTCCTTCGGCATCACAGCCACGCCGGTTGGCGGTGGCAAGGGCGGCGCCGCCGAGGCCAGCGTGATGGCCATGGTGAAGGAGGACTTCAGCCGCCTCACGCCCAAGCAGCGCGCCTGCGCGCCAGTGGACCTGCTCGAGGCCGACCGGCTGGACTTCGGCACCGTGAGCCGCCACGACGGGCCGGTGCAGCGCAAGCTCACAATCACCAACACTGGCCGCGAGCCGCTGGTGGTGCGCCGCGCCTACAGCTTGTGGCCAGGCGTAATGGTGGCCGTGAAGGGAAGCAAAATTAAGTCGGGCCGCAGCACCGAGATCATTGTCACCGTCAGTCCAGACAAGATCGACCCGGCCGATAAGGCGCTCAACGCCACAATAAGCGTGATCACCAACGACCCGTTGAACCCCGTGCAGACGGTGCGCGCCGTGGGGCTGCTGCCGCAGTAGTCCAAACGGTGCGGCACAGGGTGTTTTGATTTGTCGATTATTATTGCTAATTTCGTACACCACTTTTTTTCAGACAACATAAATTATAACGACGATACAAACAAAAAATGAGCAACGATATTAAGCACACCGAGGAAAATCCACTCATCCACCATCCCGAAAACGACAGCCAGTATTCCGGGCTGCAGGTGAACTCGGGCGTGGTGCAGCCGCCCATGGTCAGCCCCTACCTGAAGCGGCGCAAGCGCCGCCAGCTTAGCGTGAACGACTATGTGGAGGGCATTCTCAAGGGCAACACCACAGTGCTGGGCCAGGCCGTGACTCTCATCGAGAGCCTGGCACCGCAGCATCAGGCCATAGCCCAGGAGGTGATAGCCAAGTGCCTGCCCTATGCAGGCCACTCGCGCCGCATAGGCATCACAGGCGTGCCGGGTGCGGGCAAGAGCACCTCGATCGACGTGTTTGGCATGCATGTGCTGGAGCGCGGAGGCAAGCTCGCCGTGCTTGCCATCGACCCCAGCAGCGAGCGCTCCAACGGCTCGATTTTGGGCGACAAGACGCGCATGGAGCGCCTTGCCGTTCACCCCAAGGCTTTCATCCGCCCCTCACCCTCGGCCGGTTCGCTTGGCGGCGTGGCCCGCAAGACGCGTGAGACCATCATGCTGTGCGAGGCCGCAGGCTACGACACCATATTTGTGGAGACCGTGGGCGTGGGCCAGAGCGAGACGGCCGTGCACTCAATGGTCGACTACTTCCTGCTCATTCAGCTTGCAGGCACCGGCGACGAGCTGCAAGGCATAAAGCGCGGCATCATGGAGATGGCCGACGGCATTGTCATCAATAAGGCCGATGGCGACAACATCGACCGCGCTAACCTGGCCGCGGCCCAGTTTCGCAACGCCCTGCACCTGTTTCCGCTGCCGCCCAGCGGCTTCGTGCCCGAAGTAATCACATACTCGGGCTACTACAACCTGAACATCGACAAGGTGTGGGACATGATAGACCGCTACTTCGACTTCGTGAAGAAAAACGGCTACTTCCACGAGAAGCGCCGCCAGCAAGAGAAATACTGGATGTTTGAGACCATCAACGAAAAGCTGAAGAGCCACTTCTACAACAACCCCGAAATCGACGCCATGCTCAAGGAAAAAGAGCAGCTGGTGCTTGCAAGCCGACAGTCATCGTTTGTGGCTGCCGGCGATGTGCTGCACTACTACTTTGAGCACTTGAAATAGCATAATTTGCGACCTAATTGAGGCATAGGTTTGTCTGGTAGCGAAAAATGCCTTATCTTTGCACCGCATAAAAAGCCCAGATGGCGGAATCGGTAGACGCGCTGGTCTCAAACACCAGTGGAGTAACATCCGTGTCGGTTCGACCCCGACTCTGGGTACAAAAAAAAGACGCTTGACACCTCACTGTGTGCCAAGCGTCTTTTTTTCTTGGGTGCATTTTCACACACCCAATCGCGGCACAGTAGAAAATTAGTGGGGAAAGGATAGTGTAAATTGTGGAAGAATTCAG
>CALBLR010000189.1 GCA_937896015.1 uncultured Prevotellaceae bacterium
CGGCCCAACTGTCGTCGTGGTTGTTGCCGCTCACCCATGCGCCCATGGCAGTGTGCTCGCTGTAGGCTGCCAAATGGCTGCCGCTGGCGGGGCGCTCGGCCTCGTGGTCGAACGAGTAGACATCGCCAAACTCATACATCTTCACGTTGGCGTTTTTGTGGTTGATGTTGCGGGCCACGCTTTCGAGTCCGCCAAACAGCAGTGTCTGGCGCATCACGCTCAGGTCGGAGCTGAGCGGGTTCATTATCTTCACGCATTTGGCCTCGGGGTAGGTGGTGAGGCCGCTGTAGTAGCCCACGGCGGTGAGCGAGTTGTTCATTATCTCGTGGTAGCCCACAGCGGTCAGCTGGTTGCTGATAAGCTCCTGCATGTCGTCTTTGAAGTCGGTGGCTCCCTTAATCGAGAGGCTGCTGTGCACCTCGTTGCCAAACTCCACGTTGTTGTAGCCATACACGCGCAGAATGTCTTCCACCACATCGCAGGGGCGCTGCACGTCCACGCGGTAGGTGGGCACCACCAGGCTCAGCTTTTCGTCGTCTTCGGCTGTGATTTCCATTTCAAGGCTCTTCACGATGCTCTTGATGGTGTCGTGCCCCAGCTCCTTGCCGATGAGGCGGTTAGCGTAGTCGTAGTGCAGCTCCACGGGAAATCCTGGGAAGTCGTGCTGCTTCACGTCGGCAATCTCGCCGCAAATCTCACCGCCGGCCAGCTCCTTGACGAGCAGTGCGGCCAGCTTCAAGTTGTAGATGGTGTCGTTGGGGTCGATGCCGCGCTCGAAGCGGAACGACGCGTCGGTGTTGAGGCCGAAGCGGCGTGCCGTCTTGCGCACCCAGGTGGGATGGAAGTAGGCCGACTCGATAAACACGTCGGTGGTCTGCTCGGTGACTCCGCTCTTGAGGCCGCCAAACACGCCGGCTATGCACATGGGCTCGCTGGCGTTGCATATCATCAGGTCGCGGTCGGTGAGCGTGCGCTCCACGCCGTCGAGTGTCACAAATTTGGTGCCGGCCTCCACGGTCTTCACCACCACCTTGCCGCCGTCGATGTGGTTAAGGTCGAAGCAGTGCAGCGGTTGACCCGTGCCCAGCAGAATGTAGTTGGTGATGTCCACAATGTTGTTGATGGGGCGCTGGCCGGCGGCGCTGAGGCAGTCGCGCAGCCACTTGGGGCTTTCCTGCACCTTCACGCCGCGGATGGTCACTCCGCAGTAGCGCGGGCAGGCTTCGGTGTTTTCCACCGTCACGGGTATGGCGCCGTCGGCGCGGTCGGTCTTGAAGGCGTCAACCGCAGGGCGGTGAGCCTTGGTGGGGTGGCCGTTTTGCGTGAGCCATGCGGCCAGGTCGCGCGCCACGCCATAGTGCGATGCTCCGTCGATGCGGTTGGGGGTGAGGTCCACCTCAATCATCCAGTCGCTCTCCACGCCATAGTATTCAGCGGCAGGTGTGCCCACCACTGCGCTTTCGGGCAGCACTATGATG
>CALBLR010000190.1 GCA_937896015.1 uncultured Prevotellaceae bacterium
CAGTCACACCCTTGGGCGTAACCTTGATGTACTTGATTTGCTCTTCTCCCCTGACGCGCACATACAGGCCTTTCAGCCCGCGTTTCACGGGGTTGAGGGTGTCGGGCAGGCGGAAGGCCACATAGCCCGTCTGCATTCCGTGCGGCTCGCCGCTGGCGTTTTTGCGCTTCAGCCGCAGTTCAAGATTGACGTAGTCGGGCGCTTGATTCACAAGGGTGTTTTCAACGAGCGACACCACATATTCCGTCTCGCTCTTGTCGCCTGTGTTGTAGTTAGGCGTCTCAAGGCGGGTGTCGAGATACACGCCATCGGTGCTCAGGTGCAGCATCTTGGCATACAATTCATCATCGCCAAGGCTGTCGAGCTCGGCATAAGCGCGGGCCACAAACGGCTTCTTTGTGACCATGGTGCGCATGCCCTGCAGGTCGATGGTGCGCGAATTGGCGCTTGGGCCGGCAGCAAGGTTACAGAAATACACTACGGTGCGCAGGCTGTCGTCCTCGGCGCTCACCTTAAACGAATTGAAGTCTTTGTTGTGGTTGGGCAGCAGAGCCATGCCGCTGTCGCCTTCAAACCAGAAGTTGGCGGGGTCGTCGGCGTGCAGTGTCACGTAGGCGTAGTAGCTCACTTTGTTGTTGTCATCGTCGTTGCACGAGGCGAAGGCCGTGAGCAGCAGCGCAAAGGCCATCGACATCAGCAAAAGGGTTGTTTTCTTCATAATTACTGTGCGTTATGCTTTTTTTGTCGTTAATAATCTAATTATTGGCAAGCGCGGGAGTGGCCACATTGCCCCTCCCCACATAATATAAACACCGCCCGCTGCGATTATTGCGCGGCGGGCGGCGATTTTTTATCTTTTTTTTCTGGGTGCGACTCCCGTCAGAAGCCTATGCGCACACCCAGCTGCAGGTCGAAGTCGACATCGGCGGCAGTTCGCACCGTGGGCATAGGCGTTCCTTTGATGTTCCACACCAGCCGCGGCTCGGCATAGACGCCCAGCGCCGGGGTCAGCTGGCACTGCACGCCGCCCAGCGCGCTTGCGCTCCACTCCACTTTGCCCTTGTCGGCGCTTGCGCCGTCGCGCTTGGCCTCAAGCGGAAGCAAGGCGGCGGCCTCGGCACCGGCATACAGCTTCAGGCGGCCACGGCGGTAGGCGTTCCAGCGCGCGCCCACAGGCACCGCCAGCAGCTGCATGCGGCAACTGGCTCCACCGGCCTCGGTGCGCAGCAGCGTGTAGGCCAAGCCTGCGCTCACGGTAATCCTGCCGGCCAGCAAGTCGCGGCCCACGCCAATGCCCACCCTGAGCGGCATCTTGTGGTTGTAGGTCACGCCCGAGGCAACCGTGTGGCGCGGAGCCACGCTGAGCCCAGCCACATTCACATCGACCGACCACAGCCTCTCGCCACGGCGCTGCAACTGGCCGGGCAGCGTGCCCGAGTCGCTGAGCAGGCGGGCATTCTCCTCAATCTGCTTGTAGGCGTCATACTCATGGTCGCTGTAGTTTTGCCACGGGTTGAGCGACGACGACGGGGCTTCCTCCCCGTCGGCCTGGCCCATGGGCCGGTTGGGGCGGCCAGGACCATCGGCCGACGAGGCGTAGAGCGCACCCATGTTCACCGAGTCGGCCAAACTCTCGGCAGTGTCGGCCACTGCAGAGTGGCGGCGGTGATGGCGGCGCGCCACGCGACGGCCCTCAGCGCGCGACTGCTGAGCCAGCAGGGCCTCGGCAGGCTGCGCCTTGGGCGCGGCAGCGGCAGCCATGCTTGGCACGGGCACTGCAGCCGGCAGGGTCGACGCGCCAGGCGACAGCAGCAGCCTGGCGCACACAGCGGCCACTATGGCCACGACTGCGGCAGCCGACGCCACCCACAGCCAGCGCAGGCCGCCACGGCGGTGCGGCGTGGCCTCACTGGCCACCGGCTGCCGCGGCTGGGCGGCGGCCATTCGGGCCGACAAGGCCTCCCAGCTGCCCGCAGGCGGCTGCTTGCTTGCGGTGGCGGCTTTGCGCCTCACCACTTCCAGCCAGTCGTTATTGCTATTGTCATCAGTCATACTGCTCATTTAAATATTGTTTTATGCGCTTTGCCAGCAGGGCCTTGGCCCTGGCGAGCTGCGACGACGAACTTTTTTCGTTAATTCCAAGCCGCTCGGCTATCTGCCGGTGCGAGAGGCCCTCGATGCAAAACAGGTTGAACACCGTGCGATAGCCATCGGGCAGCTCGGCAATGAAGCCGTTGAGCGTGTTGGCATCAATCATGTCAACCATCGAGGCGTCGGGCTCGTCAGGCACATCATCGCCCACCGTGTCGACCGGCTGCGACGACACCGCCAGACGCCCGTTGCCGCGCAGGTGGTCGAGGGCCATGTTGACCGCTATGCGGCTCATCCACGCCCGCAGCGACCCGTTGCCCCGCCAGGCAAACCGCCCTATGGAGTCGAACACACGTATAAAGGTGTCCTGAAGAACGTCGGCTGCGGCATCCTCCTGGACAACATATCGTGATATGAGCGCATACACGCCGGGGCTGTAAGCTTCGTAAAGTGCGCGCTGGCACTTGCCGTCGGCCGCCAGACACCCATCATACATTTCTTTCTCAGTCATTTTGCGGAAACCCACGTTGCTCATCAACTAAACGCGATTGTTACACAAACACTGCATATGA
>CALBLR010000191.1 GCA_937896015.1 uncultured Prevotellaceae bacterium
AGTCGAGCCGATAGTCCACAGGCAGCACATGCCCGTCATACACAACCTTAATCGGCTTCTGCTGCTCCACCTTCAGACCGGCCTTCCTCAACTCATAGCAAAGAGCCGCCTCATACACCGACTCCAGCAGCCCTGGCCCCAGAGCATTATATACATTGAATATTGCCCCGCGAACGGCGTAGCTAACCTCATTCTCATTCATAATCCAAACCCTTTAAAAACTCCCACAGATGTCTCTCCCACGGATTTCCACAGATTATCACAGATTTTTATTCCCACAGATGTCTCTCCCACAGATTTGCTTTTAAATATCTCCCACAGATTTACACATATAATCACAGATTTATGAAGTTGGATGAAATAAGATCCGAGTAAATAAAAAAGATCCGTGTGAATCTGTGCAAATCTGTGGGAACCTCAAAAATCAGCATCCGAGTAAATAAAAAGATCCGTGCAAATCTGTGCTGATCTGTGGAAGCCCCAAAAAACAGAATCAGTGGGCAATAATGTGGTGGAGGAGGCGGCGCAGGCGGATGGCTGCCAGCAGCAGCCATTCGTGGTTGGCCAGACGCAGAAAGCGGTTGGCCTTGCGGTTCATAGTCATCCCTACGGGATACAGCCCCATCCGCCTGTAGCGCGCAATGGTGTGGCCAACGAATCTTGGCGAGTGGTCGAGCAGCGCGCAATACAGCTGCCCGCTCACACTCACGTTGAGCGCACTGGACATCAGCCGCCTCGTGTGCCCGTCGGCACACTGGGCAACCACCCCGGCCAGCATGCTGTGCACCGCCAGCGTGTGGTTGCGGTTGCGCACCAACTTGCGCCGGCTGCGGTCGCGCAGTGTCGACGCCGGGTTGGCGCAGTTGTAGTAATACAGCACCTGCGGCAGCGTCACCAGCCGCCGCGTTCTGGCCAGCGCCATAAGCGTGAAATAGAAGTCCTCAGTGTTCACAAGCCCGTCGGGCCACCGCAAGCCCTTCACCGCCTCCATGCGGTAAATGCGGTTCCACGCATACAACTTGGCGCGCGAAGCCACCAAGTCGATGGCCGGCTCCACCACCTGCTCTCGCTCAAAGTTCACCGCGTCCTGGTGTCCGACCTCAGTCACATAGCGGTAGTTGAAGCACACCACATCGGGGTGCCTGTTGCGCTCAATGCAGTTGGCCAGCAGCCACAGCGCATCGGGAGCAATTTGGTCGTCGGCGTCAACAAACCACACATATTCCCCACGCGCATGGCTCATGCCCAAATTGCGTGCCGTGGCTGGGCCGCTGTTGGCCTCACTCAGGCAGCGCACATTGGCGTGCTCCGCAGCCAGCCGGCGGCAAATGCCGCCCGAACCGTCGCTGCTTCCGTCATCCACCAGCAGCACCTCGCATAGCTCCTCAAAGCCTTCCTGCCCAGCAATCGACCTCACACACCCTTCAACCCACCGCGCCGCATTATACACTGGCACCACTATCGAGATCATATCTGCCGTATTAATCTAATCAGTGCTGAAAAATACTTTATTAAAGACGTTTCTGTGAACTTAAGCGCATCATACGCTATGTAGTGACGCCGCTTGAGTAAGGCAATTAACGCTGTGTCAAACTTTTTAAATCGATTATTATCCAGATATTGCGCGTTAAGCCCTGTGACATCTATGGCTTTTAATGCTTTGATGCGTTTTAATGGACTTTTACATCCGTAGTATGTGTCAGAAATTGTAACCCATGGACAGTCGTGCTCAAAATAGCTGCGCATCAAATTGTGCTTTATTTGTAACGCCTTTATTTGCTGGCTATATTTAAGCTGCATGTCAATCCGTTCCTCAAAACTATAAGTGTGGTTTAAGGCACTGCCTCGACGCTGAACATAGTAGTATGCGTTGCCATCTATTGTGTAAATGTTCTTGCAGCAATCCAGATAGGAAACAAGAAACACTACATCCTCTTTTACTGCAATGGGCGGAAATCGCAATCCGTTATTTCTTATTATAGCCGATCTAAACAGTTTAGAAACACCGACACTCCAGTGAATAATGCGTTTAAGCTGCTCAATGTCTAACTTTTCGATGGATATATTCTCATTTGCATAGGTGCAGGAATCGAGTTTTATGTTTTTGGCTGAATCGTCAACTCTTGTGAACCCAGAAATCACCAGGTCGGTGTCACGATGGATGGTTGCATCCAGCATAATCGAGAGGTAGTTGGTCGCTACATAGTCATCGCTGTCAACGAATGCGACCCACTCTCCATGGCAATTTTCAAGGCCAAGGTTGCGTGCAGAGCTTAGCCCCCATTACGCTTTGAAAACACCTTGATACGGCTGTCACGAGTGGCGTAGTGCTTGCATACTGAAAGAGATCCATCATTGCTGCCATCATCCACAAGAATCAATTCGAAGTTGCAATAAATTTGGCTTAATATGCTTTCGATGCATCGTGGTAGATACTTCTCTACATTGTAAACAGGCACTATAATCGAGATCATATTCTATTTGATTTTATGCCAAACCCACTGACTCAGTTTGAACGGAAATGTTATGTGATATGCAGCCAAAAACAGTAAAATCCTGTATGTTAGGTCCCAATTTTTCATTTGCAATATGTGCCTGTTTGAACTCTTAAATGTAGTTCTCCATTTTGATAATTCGCCGTTGGTCAGAAGTCCTTGTTTGGCAAATTGCTTTAGCCATGCACGCTCAAGCGTGAAGTTTTGGCTTTTTGGCAGCACCTCATTGAGTTTTGCCGCAATGAAAATGCAATCATTTATTCGGTGACCATCAATGTTATGTACTATAGAGCCTTGGTTCGTTTGGTTATAGTGGTAGCATGGCCCTCTTAAATATGAAGCCTTGCCCATCTGCATAAACATGTTAATGCCAATATATACATCCTCCCAAAGCTTGATTTCCGGAAACACTTTTAGCTTGTTGACGGCTTCGCGCTTATTGTGCATTATAAATGTTGGCAGCATCCATTCAAATCCGTTACTGTATCCTTGCTTTACGATATCTTTAGCCAAGCAGTCATTGAGCTGCCGGCTATGCCTCTCTGATTTTGTAGCAAATTCCCTTTGATAGTCAAAAACCACTATGTCGCTTCCTTTTGCCACCGCTACAGCGTAAGCCTTTTCAAGTAAATCTGTGTCCATCCAATCATCGCTGTCGCAGAACGCCAAATACTCACCTGTCGCTGCTTTCATGCCTTCAACCTTGCTGAAGAACACGCCCTTATTTGTGTCATGCTCAATCAGCTTAACGCATTTGTCGGGATATTTGCCGACTACATTCTTCAACAAACAGAAACTATTATCAGGAGTGCAGTCATTTATGAATATGTATTCCACTTCATCAAGTGTTTGTCCAATAAGGCTGTGAACGCATCGCTCAATATATGGCTCAGCGTTATAGACAGGCACTATGACTGACATTTTGGGATTCATCTGGGCAGGAATGGCTTAATGATGTTTAATGCAGAAATTAATATGGTTGTGCGCCAGGATAGGGTTTTTCCTGTAACGGGGTACAGGTTCAAGTCGTAAAGCCTATTGAAGTATTCAGAAACAAATGAACATCCATACTTATTTTTATGGCAAAGCACTTCAATTACTTGCGATACAATCATTGAGTTGGCCCTTTGGCGCAAAAAATCACTGAGAGAAGACGGCATTTTTTCTCTTGAAGCGAGTTCCTGGGTTTTATGCGCAATAAATAGGCTATCCATCAATTTCTCTTTGTGGATTTCAATAAGTCGGGCATCGCTCGTGTCCCTTGTCAGGTCGTACACATATATTGCTTTTGATAGAAATCTTATTCTTGAGGCATAGGCGAGCGCTTCGGTCATAAATAGAGTGTCTTCGCCTTGATGGATATGTGTGAAGCGAATGCCGTTTGTTTGTAGCAAGTCGTGTGATAATAGGCAGATGCATGCCGACCCTATGTCGGCACCATGCTTCATTGCATACTCTCCGGAGCAAATGCTGTTGGTGACGACCTTGCACCCACCAATACGGCTGCCGCTTTTTGTGACCACCAGGAGGCGGTAGAAGCATAAGTCAAGGCTGTTGCTTATTGC
>CALBLR010000192.1 GCA_937896015.1 uncultured Prevotellaceae bacterium
GCGCGACCACCCCGACGACTACGCCACCCTGTTTGCTCGTGCCAACCAATACTACTTCAACGGCGACAACCGGCGCGCCCTCGACGATGTGAACGGTGTGCTCAAGGCAGTGCCCGAAAAGGAGAAGGAACTGCGCTTCGACGCGCTGATGCTGCGCGCCAAGCTTAACGACGACCGCAACAACCTCGATGGCGAGCTCGCCGATCTGCAGGCCGCTGCCGGCATCAACCCGTCGTCGCTGGCCTGCACCGACATGATGGGAAAGCTCAGCTACAAGATGGGCGACCTCGACGCCGCCGAAAAGAATTTCCAGATCATCATGCGCGACAATCCGCGCAACTACGACGCCCTCTACTGGCTGGGCAAGGTTGAGGCCAAGCGGCAGAACTATGAGCGCGCCGCCAACTATATCGACAAGGCTGTGGAACTGTTTCCCGCCGAGTCGCAGGTGTATGTCAACCGCGCCGATGTGCTGAAAATGATGGGCGAGAACAAGGCTGCCGCCAAAAACTACATCTATGCCCTCAGCGGCAACAACACCTCGCTGGCCATCAGCGAAATCTTCGATATGGCCAACACCAACTATGCCGACGTGATGGCCGCTCTCGACGACGCCATAAGCAAGGCCCCGCGCGTGGCCACATACTACCGCATCTGCGCCTCGGTGGCCATGGCCCACAACCACTACGGCCAGGCACTGCGCCGCCTGCAGTCGGTGATCGACAACAATCTGCTCGACAACGACGCCGTGTATTACGACGCCGCCATGTGCCAGTTCCAGCTCAACGACATGGACGCTGCCCTCGACTTGGTGAACAAGGCCATCGACAAGCGCCAGGGCGAGCCCGACTACTACATCCTTAAGTCGCGCATCCTTGCCCATAGCGGATCCAATAATCTTACGGCAGCACTCAACGCCGCCAATCAGGCTTCGGCCATCAATGCCACCTATGTGCCCGCACTCATGGCCCGCGCCCGTGTGCTTGTGGCCATGCGCAAGGACAAGGAGGCCCTGCCGCTGCTCAACCAGGCCATCATGACCGATGCCTCAAACTCCGAGGCCCTGCTGCTGCGCGGCTGGGTGAACAAATACCGCCTGCGCAATGCCGACGCCGCCACTGCCGACTTCCAGAAGGTGCTGCTGGGCGGCTCCGACATGGCCAGCCTGCGCGGCTTTGCCCTGCACGAGCTTGGCCGCACCGACGAGGCGCGCCAGTGGGCCGAGAAAATCATTGCCGACAACACCATCACCGGCGGGCAGGCCTACTACTATGCCTCGGCCCTGCTGAGCGACATGGGCGACAACGACCAGGCCTATAAGTATCTCGAGGCCGCCCTTGCCAACGGCTACGGCAGCGCGTTCGAAGTGAGCGTCAGCGAGGAGCCCTACGTCAACCTCAAGCTGGTGCGCCGCCACCCGCAGTTTGCCACCCTCGTGAGCCAGTATAGCGCCAACTTCGCAGTGAAGTAGCCGCTGTAACATAAAAAAGCGTGTGCCGTCGGGCACCAAGAGCGGCACTGATGCCGCTCTTGGTGCCCGATGCACGTTTTATAGTTAAAAAACGTGATATGATTTGCTGTGTTAACGTTGAATTCACTAATTTTGTACCCCATATGCCTATGAAGTGCAAATTTTTTTCAAAAATCACAATAGCAATAAAAATCATTGAAATGAGAAAAGCATTACTTTCTTTAATCATGGCCCTCGCATCGGTGTCGATGATGTGGGCCGCCGACCCCACAGTGATATTCGCCGAGGGCTTCTCGGCCTTCACCGAGGGCAGTGAAAGCAACCCCGCCGATGTCGACATTTCCAGCTATTCGTCGGGCAAACTGTCGAAAACACTCACCGGCTGGAGCGGCAAATATGTGTATGAAGCCGGAGGCATGCTCAAACTTGGCGACGGCGGCAACCTCAAGACCGCACGCTACAACATGAGCGCCAACAGCGGTGTGGTGCGCATCACGTGCCGCTACCGCAGCCTCTCGGAGTCGGGCGCCGTGGTTAAGTTCTCGCTTGGCTACAGCACCACCAAGACCTTTATTGTGTCCGACGACAAGTGGCACACCATCCAGTTTGTGGCGGGTGGCGGCTCATCGCTCAGCCAAATCACCATCGAGCCCAGCCTCACATTCAACGGCTCGCTCATCGACAGCCTTGCCGTTGAGACCAGCCCCGAGTTCTTCCCGGCCCCTGATCCCTATCAGCCCACCAATGCCGACGGCACTTCGTTCACGGCCAGCTGGAAGCGCGTCACCGGCGCCAAGGCATATATCCTCGATGTGTATTCTAAGGCTGCCGACGGCAACAAGCAATATGTGCTGCACAACGACACTGTGACCACAACCAGCAAGAAGGTGACAGGCCTCAATGCAGGCACGCAATACTACTTCACGGTGCGCGCCACCAACGGCACCGGCGTGAGCGACTACAGCGACGAGGTGCGCGTGGTCAAAGTCATCAAGAGCCTTGACGCCCCTGTGGCCATCGCTGCCACCAATGTCACTGCCAACTCGTTTACTGCCAACTGGCAGCCTGTGGCCGACGCCTATGCCTACGAGCTTAACGTGTATCGCAACACCACCATGGCAAGCGCCGGTGAGGTGACCATGCTCAGCGAAAACTTCAACGGTATCACCAGCGGCTCGCTCGAACAAGTGGAGTTTGGCAAAATTCAGGAATACCTCGATGCCTACACCAAGGTGCCCGGCTGGTATGCCGTGAATCACGCCTATGCCGGAGGCCGCCTGGCCCTTTCGCCATTCGGCTCTGCATCGGCTTCGCTCACCACTCCCTACCTCGACTTGAGCAACAACTCAGGCAAATTCACCGCCAATATCAACATGGCTTGCGGCAGCTATGGTCAAATGGCCTCAGGCGACACCCTCATCGTGAATCTGGTCAACGCCAGCGACTCGGTGCTTGAGAGCCAGGAAGTGATTCTTGGCGAGGGCTTCAAGAACTACGCCCTCAGCTTTTCCAAGGGTGGGGCCGCCGTGGCACTCGAACTCGTGTACTCTGGCAGCCACAAGGTGTTTGTCGACGACTTCAGCATCAAGCAGCAAGTGCCCGCAGGCTACGTGCTGCGCGAAATAGAGAAGATGATTCAAACCGATGGAACAAGCTACGATGTGTACACATCGTTCGACATGAGCGACAAAGTGAAATACACTTATACTGTTAAGGCCATAGCCGAAACGGTTGACACATCGGCCGAAATCACCGAAATATACAGCGGTGAGTCAAACGAGATCACCGTCTCGCCCGTCACAGGTGTTGAGACCGCAGTGGCCGCCACAGCAGCAGTGTCGGCAAAGGCTGGCGCTGTAGAGGTGACTGTGGCCGAGCCTACACAGGTGGCCGTGTGCGACCTCGCTGGCCGCGTGCTCTATAGCGGCACAGTGCCCGCAGGCACCACCTCAATCCAGCTTGCCGCCAAAGGCGTGGTGCTGGTCAAGGCCGGTGCCAAAGCCGCAAAACTCGTCCTGTAATATCCATCATATCCATCCATAACGCCGAGGGGCTGTCTGACGCGCGTCAGGCAGCCCCTCGGCCGTTTTTTTGTGTGATTTCGAAAAAGCTCGTGTATTAAAAAATAAAAACATGTTGCGCTGCGTTAATACAATACATTGCTGAGATTTTTAATTACTCGGCATGTGATGAAAGCAAATTTTAATTGATCATTAATTCAAAATGTTATGAAGAAATACTTCCTATCAGTGCTGATTGCTATTGGTTGCGTTGCTGGCGCTTATGCTGAAGTTGGTAAGTTTCAGGCAACAAGTGCCGCTTATAAGTTATACAACTATAACTCCCGCAGGTGGAGTGGTTGGAGTGACTGGACTCCGACTAACATACTTGTGGTGGTGGATTATGACATAGACCGCGTTACTATTTACAGCAAAAACATTCAAGAATACGATGTGTATGCCACCGACTCAACCGGCGCCCGCGATTCGAATGGCGAAACGGAAACGTTCAGCTGTGTCGATCAGGATGGCAAGCGGTGTGATATTCGCATTCGTCGGCAATACGATGGGGCTGTTCAAATCTACGTTGACTATAGCGACGCAAGCCTCGTGTATAATGTTGAGCCCCGCTAAGATCCGGGTGAATCCGCTGGAACACAAATGTTTAATCTTAATTATAATTTCTAAAATGAAAAAGTGTTTTTTATTTTCTCTGGCCGCAATGGCCTTGCTTGCATCTTGCTCATCAACAAAACCTTTCTACTATCAGCGCTGCAGCGTTGGCAGTGATTTGCCAGTGGGCTCTAATGGGGCTTATGAGCATAAAAGCCCTGACTGTGCCATTAGCTATGACTTTTGGAGCGATGGGGGCCGAATTGAGTTTGCCGTCACCAATCTGACCGACAAGGTC
>CALBLR010000193.1 GCA_937896015.1 uncultured Prevotellaceae bacterium
GTATGAGCTTTACAGCGGCAAGAGCGAGATGCGCATGCGCCTGTCATTTTTGCTGGGCGTGCTGCTCTCGGGCATTCCGTTCATCGGCGAGAGCATGCTCATCCCCGTGGTGATAATGCTGGCGCTGGCATGGTATCTGTTCAAGCGACTCAAGAAGGTGCCTGTGCGCATTTTTGCCAATGCCACACTGTGCATACTCACCATATTCATCGGCTTCTCGTCGTATGCCCTGGTGCTGATTCGCAGCGACGCCAACACGCCGCTCGACGAGAACTCGCCCAACAGCCCCTTTGCCCTGGCCAGCTACCTGAGCCGCGACCAGTATGGCAAGAGCCCGCTGCTGTATGGGCAGACGTTTAACAGCGACATCGTGTATCAGGCGCAGAGCGACGGCACCATGAAGCCCCTTGTGAAGGAGGGCCGCACGCTGTATGCCCGCGAGGTGAAGACCTCGGCCGACCAGCCCGACCGTTATGTGGTGACGGGCAAGGTGCAGGACTATGTGTACAGCCCCGAGCAAAACATGCTGTTCCCGCGCATCTACGATCCCGGCCACGAGAGCGAATACCGCCAGTGGCTTAACCTGCACGGCACCACTGTGGAGGCCACTACCAAGGTCGACGCCGACGGCAACCCCATCGAGCATCAGCAGAAAATTAAGCCCACGATTGCCGAAAACCTCCGCTGGTTCATCGACTATCAGCTCAACTATATGTATTGGCGCTACTTTATGTGGAACTTCGCCGGCCGCCAGAACGACATTCAGGGCATGGGCGAGATTACCCAAGGCAACTGGATTACCGGCATTCCGGTTATCGACAACCTCCGTCTGGGCGACCAGAGCCTGATGCCTGCCGACCTCACCACCGGCAACAAGGGCCACAACGTGTTCTACTGCCTGCCGCTGCTGCTTGGCATCATAGGCCTGTTGTGGCAGGCCTACCGCAAGGACAAGCGCGGCATCGAGCAGTTCTGGGTGGTGTTCTTCCTCTTCTTCATGACCGGCATTGCCATTGTGCTCTACCTTAACCAGACTCCGAGCCAGCCGCGTGAGCGCGACTATGCCTACGCTGGCTCGTTCTATGCCTTCGCAATATGGATTGGCATGGGCGTGGCCGGAATCTTCCAGATGTTGATGCGCTTCCTGAGCGACAAGAAGAAAGACAAGAAGAAGGCCGACGACATCGAGCTGATTTCTCAGACCGACGGCAAGACCAAAGCCGTGGCCGCCGTGGCCGCCGTGATTGGCCTGCTGGTGCCAATACAGATGGTGAGCCAGACGTGGGACGACCACGACCGCAGCGGCCGCACTCCGGCCCGCGACTTCGGCATGAACTATCTGTCGAGCGTCGACAAAGACGGCGTGATATTCTGCAACGGCGACAACGACACCTTCCCGCTGTGGTATGCGCAGGAGGTGGAGGGCTACCGCACCGACGTGCGCGTGGTGAACCTCAGCTACCTGTCAACCGACTGGTACATCCAGCAAATGCGCCGCGCCGCCTATGAGTCGAAGCCGCTGCCCATGCAGGCAGGGCCCACCACGTTCTCGTACGACAACCGCCAGTATAACTACTTCATCGACCCCGACACCACAGCGGTTCCGGCCCTGAAGAGCCTTGCAGCCCTTTACGGACCCGACTACAAGAACAACCCCTATGGCATGCCCGAGATAAAGTATCCCAACGTGTTTATTCCCGTTGATGCCAACGCCGCCATCAAGGCTGGAGTGGTGAGCGAGGCCGACCGCCCGATGATTCAGGAGGCCATCTACACCAACTTGCTCAGCAACGGAGCCGGTGGCATGACCTCGAGCTCGGTGATGTCGCTCGACATCATAGCCTCGAGCATAGCCCAGGGCTGGAAGCGTCCGTGCTACTTTGCAATGACGGTGCCCGACAACTTCTATCTGGGCCTCACCCCCTATCTGCGCTGCACAGGCGTGGCCTATGAGGTGACCCCGCTGCTCAACGACGGCGGTGCCGACGACATTCCCTGCAACACCGACAAGATGTATGACATAGTGACCACCAAGTTCCGCTGGGGCAGCCTCGACACTGCCAAGCCCGGCAGCCTCTACCTTGATGAGACAATTCGCCGCATGGTCACCACTACCCGTTCGGCCATGATGTCGCTGGCAAGCAGCCTCGCCAATGAGGGAGCCATTGCGCTTGACGCCCAGAAGAGCGGCAGCGCCACATTCCGCGGCAAGCCTATAAAGGACTTCATAGCCGACCGCCACGCCAAGGCCGTTAAGGTGCTTCAGCTCATGGACCAGAAGATGCCGCAGGCAGCCTGCCCCTATGCAATGTCGATAGGCTTGCAGGTGGCCAAAATCTACGACTTCATTGGCCACACGTTTGCCGACAAGGCCGCCAGCGCCAAAGCAGTGAAGATGGTTGAGGACGAGGCCATGCGCTTTGCCACCTACGTGCGCTTCTACCAGTCGCTCGACGGCAGCATGTATGACCGCCTCAACAACACCGACCAGTATATCGACAAGGGCTACATGCCGGCCATCATCCGCACCTATGGTGAGATGAACCCCAACGGCGTCGACGCTCTGCTCAAGCGCCTTGCCGCCACGGGCATGAACGTGCAGCGCACGCTCAGCTTCATGCACGCCCAGCAGCAGGCTTCGCAGCAGGCCGCCCAAGCGCAGGAGGCTGTCGACACAGCCATGCCTGCCGGTGGCGACACCGCACTCGGCTCGCTGTTTGGCAACAACTAATGGCAACTGAATAGAGTTCAGAGAGATACAGAGTAATACACCACAAGGCGGGCAGCAGCAGTGTTGCGCGCCTTGTGTGTTTATATTGTAAACCACGATTTTTAAGATATAAGATTTATGTTAGTAGAACGTCCGCCGCTGCTCTACCGCATGCTGTTTCCCGAAACGGTGTGGCGCATACACAAGCGCGAGCACACGGTGTATCTCACATTCGACGACGGCCCCATTCCCGAAGTCACCCCGTGGGTGCTCGACCTGCTTGACCACTACGGCATCAAGGCCACCTTCTTCTGTGTGGGCGAGAACGTGCAGCGCAATCCCGAGCTGTTTGCCGAGCTGCGCCGCCGCGGCCACAGTGTGGGCAACCACACCATGAACCACCTTCAGGGCCGCGATGTCACCACCAAGACCTACCTGCACAATGTGTTCCGCGCCAACGAGCTCATCGACACCACCCTGTTCCGCCCGCCTCACGGCCTGCTGCGCTGTGGGCAGTCGAGGGTGCTGCGCTCGCGCTTCACCATAATCATGTACGACCTGGTGACGCGCGACTATAGCAAGAAACTCAACGGCGAGCAGGTGCTCAACAACGTGAAGCGCTATGCGCGCAACGGCTCGATAATAGTGTTCCACGACTCGCTGAAGGCGCAGCGCAACATGCAGTATGCCCTGCCGCGCGCCATCGAGTGGCTCATGGCCCAGGGCTACAAGTTCGACAAAATTCCCATGTGATGACTGCCGCCACCGCGCCATCCGCCATAGCACACGACATCAAGGTCCTTGCAGCCCAACTGGGTTTTGAGGCCTGCGGATTCGCCTCTGCAGCTCCAGTGAGCGCGGAGGCGCAGGCGCGCTACGACCGCTGGATAGAACTGGGCTGCAACGACGAGATGCAATGGGCTGCCCGCAACTGCGACGTGCGCAGCGACCCTCGCCTGCTGGTGGAGGGGGCGCAGACGGTGATTTCGGTGGCTCTTGGCTACTACCAGGCGCTCCGGCAGCCGCCGGGAGCCATGCGCATAGCCATGTATGCCCTCGGGCAGGAAGACTACCACACTGCCGTGAAGCGGCGGCTGTGGAACATAGCCAAGCTAATTGCCGACCGCACCGGCTGCCAGTCGCGCTGCTTCGTCGATTCTGCTCCGCTGCGCGAGCGCTACTGGGCGCAGCAGGCCGGCATAGGCTTTGTGGGGCGCAACAATGCGCTCATCATTCCCGGCAAGGGGTCATACTTCTTTCTGGGCGAGGTGGTCACCACCCTTGCCCTGCCGCCCGACGAGCCGTGCCGGCTCACTTGCGGCAATTGCGGCGAGTGCGTGAGCCACTGTCCCACAGGCGCGCTCAGCACCCCTGGGGCCGTTGATGCGCGCCGCTGCCTCAGCTGCCTCACCATTGAGCACCGCGGCGAGCTGCCGCCGTGGGTGGCAGACTCGATAGGCGACCATGCCTACGGCTGCGACGAGTGCCAGCTGTGCTGCCCGCACAACCGCCACGCCGTGCAGTGCAGCGCACCCGAGTTGCAGCCCAGCGACGCCATAATGCGGCTCACCCCCCGGCAGGTGCTGGCCATGACCCCGTCGGACTACCGCCACACCTTTGCCCACAGCGCCATCAGGCGCGCCCGCCTCGACATGCTGCAGCGCAACTGCCGTCTCGCCACCCCCAAAAAGCGGTGATGCTGAAGTGAATAATAAAAAGAAAAGGATTGCGAGTGTGAATCCTGACTTCGTCATTGCGTCACCCAAAAATCTGGTTCAAAGAGTTTGGCGATTTTCTGGTGCCTTGGCATCA
>CALBLR010000194.1 GCA_937896015.1 uncultured Prevotellaceae bacterium
TAGTTCTTGAGGCACTTGGCTGAAATTACTTTCATGCCCCACGAAATCGGTTGCAAAGTTAGTCACTTGCCGGCTAATTACAAAACCGTTAGCCGCAATGGGCGGCCACAGCTTTCCGGTGCTTTTGTCCAAAATGAAATCCAGCTTATTCTATTTTCGCTTTTGGAACACAAAAACAGTTAAAAAGTCGCATTAGTAATATTCATTTTGGAAATTATTGCTATTTTTGCACCATTCGCCACGCCTGTTGGCGTATTATCACACTTAATATTGACTACAGCACTATGATGCAGCATAATTCACACAACGACACTGAGCAGCGCGATTTCAACAACTTCGGATACTTCGACATTGGCCCCGACGACATTCCAAGCGGCCAGGCAGAGTCGAACTCATTCATAGTGATGCTATGCACCGGTGGCGAGGGCGACTTTGAAGTGAACATGGCCAATGTCCACCTTGAGGCCGGGACAAGGCTGATATTGGGGCACGCGCTCTACATTAAAAATGTGAGGCTAAGCCCCGACTTCAAGGCTATGATGATGATTATCAACAACCCCTTCGCCTTCGACACGCTCACTGGCATACCCACCGAGAAACTCAGCCTCATAGCCGAGAATCCGGCGGTGAAGGTTGAAAACCGCGACGAGTGGCAGATACTGGTGAACCTGATGGACAACGTGCGCCTGTATGCGCGCCACCCCGACCGCAGCGCCGCGCGCGAAATTGTGGGCGGAAACTTCAGAATGATGATTTGCGTCATTGCCGAATATGAGCACTCGAGCGGGCAGGAGGCTGGCAAGGCCAGCTACACTATGGCCGACGTGTATTTCAAAAAATTTATCGACTTGCTTGAGGAGCACATCAAGACGGAGCACGAGGTTGCCTTCTATGCAATGAAGCTCAACATCACCCCGAAGTACCTGAGTGAAATCACTAAGCAAAAGACCAATCACAAGGCCAAGGAGGTGATTTCGCACATCCTGTCGATTAAGCTCAAGCGCGAAATGCTATACAGCGGCAAGTCGATGAAGGTGATCGCCTACGACTACAATTTTGCCGACCAGTCGAGCCTGGGCAAATTTTTCCGCAAGATGAATGGCATCTCGCCCAGCACATTCAAGAAGCAGCAGGGAGCCGCTTCGCTTGGTTAAAGCGTGTGTCACCACTTTGAGGGGCGTGTGCTAACCGGGCGCACGGTGGATGAGCGCAGCACCACGTCGGTAAGCGGTGAGGCGTTTTTCCAGGCCATCTCGTTGGCATAGAAGTCGCTGAGAAACTCCTTCGTTTCCTCATCGACGCGAAATTCCTTTATCACAAAGTGGCTCTCGCCCGTGGTCACATATTTTGCCACGCTGAGGGTGAGAAATGAGTCGTCGGGGTTGCTGGTGGGGGCATACACCAC
>CALBLR010000195.1 GCA_937896015.1 uncultured Prevotellaceae bacterium
GCTACACTGACCGCACCAGCATTGTGCGCAGCTACACCGACCGCCGCGGCCTCATGGCGTTTGTGTCGCCGCAGTCGGCCACGGCTGCCGCGCGCATGCGCCAGGCCATGCTCATGCCGCTGTCGCTTGTCGAGTTTGAGGCCACGGGGCGGCCAGGCAGCGACTTGTGCCGCTTTCATGACCTGCGCCGAGCCTATCCCGTGCACGACCTGTATTGCGACCCCGTGAAAAATGCCGTGGCCATGTTTGTCACCGAGGTGCTGACGCACAGCATTCAGGAATATGAGGAAAACCATGCGCTGTATGCCTACATTGCCACTTCGGTGCAGTTGCTGGAGTGCCTGAGGCGCGGCGTGGCCAACTTCCACATCTGCTTCCTCTACGGCCTGGGGCGCCTCATGGGCATCGAGCCCGACACACGCGGCTATCGCGACGGCTACTGGTTCGACATGGCCGGGGGCACGTTTGCCCCCTCGCCCCGGGCCGGCGGGCGCTGGCTGCCTCCTGCCGAGGCCCGCGTGGCCCACAGGCTGAGCCGCATGACCTTTGCCAACATGCACCGCTTCCGCTTTGGCCGTGCCGACCGCGCCGCGGTGCTCGAACACATCATAGCCTACTACCGCATGCACAATGCCTCGCTGGGCACGCTCAAGTCGCTCGATGTGCTAAAGCAGGTGTTTTCATAGCAATTCGGGGCGCTTGGCCCGGTTTTTGTGCCACAATCGCAGCTCGAAAACTTGTGGCGGCGGCCCATTTGTAATATCTTTGTAGATGCCTTAGGGCTTTGGAGGCAAGGCCAACTGAGCCATAGGGCATATCAAGACTATTACGACATGATTGAAGCAAAAAACATAGTCAAGCGTTACGGCAGCCTTGAGGTGCTGCGCGATGTGAGCGTGAGCATCAGCGAGGGCGAGATTGTGAGCGTGGTGGGCCCCAGCGGTGCCGGCAAGACCACTCTGCTGCAAATCATCGGCACGCTCGACCGCCCGCAAAGCGGCAGCGTGCTGTATGACGGCACCGACGTGCTCCAGCTCAAGGGCCGCGCCTTGGCGCACTTCCGCAACCGCAACATAGGCTTCGTGTTTCAGTTCCACCAGCTGCTGCCGGAGTTCACCACTCTTGAGAATGTGGCCATGCCGGCGCTGATAGGCGGCGAAAACCGCGACGAGGCCTATGGCCGCGCCCGCAAGCTGCTTGAGTTTATGAAGCTCGACAGCCGCCTCGACCACAAGCCGGCGCAGCTGTCGGGCGGCGAGCGGCAGCGTGTGGCGGTGGCCCGCGCGCTGGTCAACAAGCCGCGCGTGGTGCTTGCCGACGAGCCTTCGGGCAGCCTCGACACCGCTAACCGACAGGAGCTGCACCGCCTCTTCTTCCGCCTGCGCGATGAGATGGGGCAGACCTTTGTGATTGTAACCCACGACGAGAGCCTTGCCCGCGACACCGACCGCGTGCTGCACATGCGCGATGGCCAGATAGTGGACGAAACCGGCGGCACAATATGATGGCAACGACACGGCATATGGCTCCTTTGCGCATGGCCGCACGGCTGGCAGCGGCATTGGCTCTCGCGCTGGGCGCGGCAGCCTGCGGCGACGGCTACGACCCATCGCTCGACACGCTGGGCGACTTCAGGCTCGACGTGGTCACCTGCAAGGGCCTGGACGGCGGCACTGTGGCGTTTGAGTATCTGGGCCGGGGTGACTCGGCCGCCGTGCAGCTGCAATCGTCGCTCACGGCGCTGCCACAGGGCGTCAGGCCCGGCGACCGCATGCTGCTGCGCTACAGCTTCAGGCAGCCGCAAGGCCGTGACGGAGATCCGCGCCCCATCAGCACCTACCGCTGCACGCGCATCGTGACCGACACTGTGCGCCTTGCCGCCGGCCCCGATGCCCGGCGGCACCGCAGCATTAAGCTGCGCAGCCTGTGGCGCACGGGGCCATACATCAACCTTCGCTGCGAGGTGGAGCACGCAAGCCTGCACCGGCTGGCCCTGCTGGCCGACCGCGCCACGCTTGGCGCCGACACCGTGGTGTGCCACCTGGTGCACGACTTGGCAGGCACCGACACCGCCTATTACTGGCGCGACTGCTATGGCTCGTTTTTTGCAAGTAATGTCACTGGCCGCCCATCGTGCCGTGTGCTTAGGGTGGCCGTAAACGACGAGGTGAAACCCTCGGTGAAGTTCTACGACTTCAAAATCAAGTAGTTAACTGAATTATTAATTAAAAAACTAAAACTTTACAACAATGGCAAACGAAGAAAAAAACAATCAGGGACAACAGATACAAATTGAAGTGCCTCAGGAAGAAATGCAGGGCAAGTATGCCAATTTGGCCGTAATCACTCACGGACCCAACGACTTCTTCCTCGACATGATTCTGCTCGCGCCCAACACGCCCAAGGCCCGTGTGCAGAGCCGCGTGATAATGACCCCCGAGAACGCCAAGCAGCTGCTGTACGCCCTCAAGCAGAACATCGACCAGTATGAGATGACATTCGGCGAAATCCAGCAGCGCACCCCTGGCAGCGGCAACGGCCCCATCAATTTCCCCACTCCCAAGGGACAGGCCTAAGCAAAACCGCATTAACAACAAGGCAGACATATACACAGAGACAGTTTATGCAACATCCACTTTTCATCTACAACACGCTCACACGCAAGAAGGAGCAGTTCGTGCCGCTCAACGAGCCGTTTGTGGGCATGTATGTGTGCGGCCCCACGGTATACGGCGACCCGCACCTGGGCCACACGCGCCCGGCAATCACTTTCGACGTCCTGTTCCGCTACCTTAAGCATCTTGGCTATAAGGTGCGTTATGTGCGCAACATCACCGATGTTGGCCACCTTGAGCATGATGCCGATGAGGGTGACGACAAAATCGAGAAGAAGGCACGCCTCGAGCAGCTCGAGCCCATGGAGGTGGCGCAATACTACACCAACCGCTACCACGATGCCATGGCCGCACTCAACGTGCTGCCGCCCAGCATCGAACCGCACGCCACAGGCCACATCATCGAGCAGGAGCAGCTGGTGAGCGAAATCCTGAAAAACGGATATGCCTACGAGAGCAACGGCAGTGTGTATTTCGACATCGAGAAGTATAACCGCGACCACCACTATGGTGTGCTCTCGGGCCGCAACCTCGACGACGTGATCAACGCCAGCCGCAAGCTCGACGGCGTGGGCGAGAAGCGCAACCAAGCCGACTTTGCGCTGTGGAAAAAGGCGCAGCCCGAGCACATAATGCGCTGGCCGTCGCCGTGGAGCGACGGTTTCCCGGGCTGGCACTGCGAGTGCACGGCCATGGGACGCAAATATCTGGGCAAGCACTTCGACATTCACGGCGGCGGCATGGACCTCGTGTTCCCCCACCACGAGTGTGAGATTGCGCAGGCAGTGGCCAGCCAGGGCGACCAGATGGTGCACTACTGGATGCACAACAACATGATCACCATCAACG
>CALBLR010000196.1 GCA_937896015.1 uncultured Prevotellaceae bacterium
CGGGCATCTACATTCACGGCGGCAAAAAGGTGATAGTGAACCGCTGACCTGAATCGGGCTGCGGCACAACCGGCTTTGGCGGGAAATCGGCTCACGCGCATGGGGCGCTGCCGGTTTCCCGCCATTTTTTTGCCCACGCGCAAATTGGCGAAAAATCGGGTAATTTGTGCCGAGTGAGGTGAAATTGGCGGCACGGTGTGGCTCTATTGGGAAATAATTGCTATTTTTGCAAATTGTAATTATCAAATAAATTAGGCAGTGGATACACGATACATTTTTGTGACAGGCGGTGTGGTTTCCTCACTTGGTAAGGGAATCATCTCATCGTCGATAGCCCGTCTTTTATTGTCACGCGGCTTTAACGTAACGATTCAGAAGTTTGACCCCTATATCAACATCGATCCGGGCACACTCAACCCCTATGAGCACGGCGAGTGCTATGTGACGGTCGACGGCCACGAGGCCGACCTCGACCTGGGGCACTATGAGCGCTTCACCAACATCAAGACCACGCGCGCCAACAACATCACCACCGGCCGCGTGTATCAGAGCGTGATCGACAAGGAGCGCCGGGGCGACTATCTGGGCAAGACTGTGCAAATCATTCCCCACATCACCGATGAAATCAAGCGCGACGTGAAGCTGCTGGGCAACACTGGCAAGTACGACTTCGTGATCACAGAAATTGGCGGCACGGTGGGCGACATCGAGTCGCTGCCTTTCCTTGAGGCCGTGCGCCAGCTGCGCTGGGAGCTGGGCAACAAGTGCGTGTGCGTGCACCTGACCTATGTGCCCTACATACGCGCGGCCAAGGAGTTGAAGACCAAACCCACGCAGCACTCAGTGAAGCAGCTGCAGCAGGTGGGCATACAGCCCGACATACTGGTGCTGCGCACCGAGAAGGAGATTCCGCTGGCCATGCGCCGCAAGGTGGCACAGTTCTGCAACGTGGATGTGGACGCCGTGACTCAGAGCGTGGATCTGCCCACCATCTACGAGGTGCCGCTGATGATGCACGAGCAGAAGCTGGACAACATAATTCTGGACAAGACGGGCACCCCCTACAGCGGCGAGCCCGACCTGACGAAGTGGAACCAGTTCCTGGACCACATGCGCGCCGCCAAGGGCACGGTGAAGATTGGCCTGGTGGGCAAGTATGTGTCGCTGCAAGACGCCTACAAGAGCATCGACGAGAGCCTGCTGCAGGCCTGCACCTATCACGAGCAGAAGCTCGACCTGGTTTATGTGAACAGCGAGAAGCTGACCGACGCCAACGTGGAGGAGCAGCTGAAGGACATGGACGGCGTGATAGTGGCCCCTGGATTTGGCCAACGCGGCACCGAGGGCAAGTTTGTGGCGCTGAAGTGGTGCCGCGAGCACGACATGCCCACCTTCGGCATTTGCCTGGGCATGCAGTGCATGGTGATTGAGTATGCGCGCGACGTGCTGGGCATGGCCGAGGCCAACAGCAC
>CALBLR010000197.1 GCA_937896015.1 uncultured Prevotellaceae bacterium
TGGTGCGCTCAAGCATCAGCGGCACGTCGACCGGAACCAAGCTGATGCGCTCTTTGCCTGGCTGAAACACCACAGTGGCATCGTCGTAGAGGTTGGCACCCTTGGCCTCAAACGCAAGTTCGCCGCGATACCAATACTGCTTGTTCACGGCCCATAGCAGAGGCTCGTGGCAGCGGGGGTAGGTCCAGCCCAGCTTGTCGAGGCCCAGCAAGTCGAGTTCCTCGAAAAACACGGGGCGGGGCGAGACACCAATAGTCCCGTCCACTATGCGCGAGTGCAGCAGCACTCCGCCCGTCTCCTTGTCCCAGGTTACTTTATACATTTCGTCTCGTCGTTTATTACTATTCGTTTACTGTTGGCCTTGATTGCATAGTTATAATGAAGGCAAATTAATGATGCCGGCAGGGCTAAAACGTGCCACTGCCGCATTTGGTGGCAAATATAGCACTTTTTGGCCACTTGGCCGGCACGCTGGCGGCTGAAAAACGGCGAGGAGTGTGGCCAGGATCCCTAAAATGCGCAAAAAGGCAGTGAATGCACACAAATAATTATGGCGGCAACAAAGAGCGGGGCCATTCATCAGACTCACTTATGAGAAATTTGTCTCCATATAAACGACTGTTAGACATAACCATTAACGCCCGTGCGTATTTCATACGTCAATTTCATTGGCGCTTGGCACTTGTCGAACGCATGTAAGTTGGGCTGCACAATATGGCTGCACAATATGTGGCTTAACCATTAAAAAAGTTTATGAAATGTTGATTATGATTGAAAAATTAATTGTATTTTTGTGACGAGGAATACTGCGCGTCGCGCGCAAGTGCAGAGCGCCGTGTTCCAATTATTTAAGCCCCAGCGCACACCGGGCCTTCTGCAGACGCGTTCTGCTGCAAGGAGGGTTGGGTGGGTAAAGGGGCACGACATATTAAAGGCGTTTACTCAGCGCTCTGTTCATAGACGAGTCGAATATAGCAAATTCACACGAATCTAAGTCTTGAACACAGCAACGGTAGATGCCCCGGGTGTGATTACATCATGCCGCAAGGCCGCATTGCTGCCACTGTTGTGCCACCGTGTAGGGCGGTGCTCACGTGGCGCATACGCAAAGGCCCTTGCAGGGTGTGGTAACTCATATCGGCGTGGGCTCTGACGTTGTCTGTTCTTACTTAGATTAGGCAATGCTAGGGCCTCGACTCGTGGAACGGACAGCAGGTAAGTTCTCCACGCTTGAACCAGTATGTATTTTGTAAGTGTCTGTAAATCAAAAGAAACTTTATGACATCAAACAGAATTGATACCGTAAAGTTCC
>CALBLR010000198.1 GCA_937896015.1 uncultured Prevotellaceae bacterium
GTTAACATACAATTTTTTATATACAACATCACAAAGATTGTAAACGAAATGAAGAAATCAACCATATGGCTTTTAACAATTGTGATGGCGTTCACCTTCATCGGCTCGCTATACGTGCAAATCATGTATATGGAGAACATGGTGAAGATGCGCAATGAGCAATTTTCGGAAGTGGTGATGCGCAGTCTCTATGGAGTGTCGGCTACACTCGAACAAGATGAGACCAAGCACTATCTCGACCAGGACCTTGACGAATCGGAGGCCCTGATGGGCTCGATGATGCGCCCCTGGGACGACACGCAGCCCTACACCGACAGCACAGCGCAATATCAGCCCATGGGCGTACGCCAGCAGGGCAAAATGCAAAACTTTGATGAGCGCTACCAGCGCCGGCAAGAAATACTCAAGGGGCAGTACCTTTACCAAAAAGGGCTGCTCAACGAGGTGATACTCACCATACTCACCCAGTCGAGCAACCGCCCGATAATGGAGCGCGCCGACTCTGCGGTGGTGAGACGCTACCTGAAGCAGGAACTGGCCAGCAACGGGCTCAACCTGCCATTTGAGTTCGCCATTGTGAGCCACAGCAAGGCCACCGTGTATAAGACGGGCGGATTCTCGAGCGCCGGCAGCGACAATGTGTACCGCCAGACGCTGTTCCAGAACGACCCACAAAACCGCCAGTACACGCTTAAGGTGATGTTCCCCACCAAGAGCGACTACATATTCTCGTCGATAAAGTTCATGCTGCCGTCGTTCGCATTCTCGTTTGTGCTTCTGTTCATATTCATCTACACCATAATAGTGGCGTTCAAGCAAAAGAAGCTCACCGAGATAAAGAACGACTTCATCAACAACATGACCCACGAGTTTAAGACGCCAATATCCACCATATCGCTCGCCGCACAGATGCTCAACGACGACAGCGTGCGCAAGAGTCCGGCAATGCTCAAGCACGTGACCACCGTGATCACCGACGAGACCAAGCGGCTGCGCTTTCAGGTGGAGAAAGTGCTGCAAATGTCGATGTTCGACCGCAAAAACGCCACCATGCGCTTGCAGGAAGTGGACGCCAACAGCGTGATCAACAATGTGATAAACACCTATCGCATTAAGGTGGAAAAATATGGCGGGCACATTGAGGCGAGCCTCGATGCCGCCGACTCCATTGTGAACGTGGACGAGATGCACTTCACCAATGTGATATTCAACCTGCTGGACAACGCCATAAAGTACCGCCGCGACGATGTGGCGCCCGAACTGGCAATATCCACCCGCAACATTGGCGACGAGTCGCTGCAAATCTCCATCAAGGACAACGGCATAGGCATTAAGCGCGAAGACCTGAAGCGAATATTCGACAAGTTCTACCGCGTGTCCACCGGCAACCGTCACGACGTGAAAGGTTTCGGCCTGGGCCTGGCCTACGTCAACAAAATGATTACATTATTCAAGGGCTCGATAAAGGTAGAAAGCGAGCTCAAAAAAGGATCGAAATTCATAATTACATTACCACTGTTAAAATAACAACGACTATGGAAGAGAAATTGAGAATTCTGCTCTGCGAAGATGATGAGAATCTTGGCATGTTATTGAGAGAATACCTTCAGGCTAAAGGCTACAGCACCGACCTTTTCGCCGATGGTGAAAGTGGCTATAAGGCCTTTTTGAAAGGCAAATACGACATCTGCGTGTTCGACATCATGATGCCTAAAAAAGACGGTTTCCAGCTTGCGCAGGAAATACGCACTATCAACAGCGAAGTGCCCATCATATTCCTCACGGCCAAGACGCTTAAGGAAGACATTCTTGAGGGCTTCAAGCGCGGTGCCGACGACTACATCACCAAGCCATTCAGCATGGAGGAGCTGGTGATGCGCATCGAAGCCATTCTGCGCCGCGTGAAGGGCAAGAAGGGCAAGGAGATCACAATGTACAAGATAGGCAAGTTCACCTTCGACACCCAGAAGCAGGTGCTTATATCCGACGACATCTCCACCAAGCTCACCACCAAGGAGAGCGAACTGCTGGGGCTGCTGTGCGCGCACGTCAACGAGATTCTTGAGCGCAACTTCGCCCTGAAGACCATCTGGACCGACGACAACTACTTTAACGCCCGCAGCATGGACGTGTATATCACCAAGCTGCGCAAGCACCTCAAGGCCGACCCGTCGATTGAAATCATCAACATCCACGGCAAGGGATACAAACTCATTGCCCCAGAGAATGATGCAAAGTAATGACTGAAGCCTTGCTTTAGGGCGCAACGCGCAATGTGCGCCAACAGGCGGCATTACAAAAAAAAGATGCAATATCTGTGAACGGATGTTGCATCTTTTGCTTTTGCTTCGTACCTTTGTAGTAGCAGCACGGCCACCGCCACCCGTGTGCGCGATGCGCCCGCAGCTGCCCAATCCAACTAAGCTGACACACTATTTTTTCGCATTTATAATGAGGCACCTTTTTCTCGTATATCAGTGGCTTATCGCCGCCCCCATTCTGCTCGTTCTCACCATTGTCACTGCCTTGCTGACCATAGTGGGAGGCTTGTTTGACAGCAGCTGGTGGGGCTATTACCCGCCAAAGATATGGGCGCGCTGCTGGTGTGCGCTGCTGTTTGTAAGGGTGAAGGTGGAAAACGCCGAATACATCGACAAAAACACATCCTACGTGTTTGTGGCCAACCACCAGGGAGCGTTCGACATATTTTCGATATACGGATTTCTTAACCACAACTTCAAGTGGATGATGCGCAAGGGGCTTGAAAACATTCCCCTTGTGGGCCTCGCCTGCCGCGCCGCCGGCCACATAATGGTCGACAAGTCTACACCCGCAAGGCTGATGCAGACCATGCACACGGCCGAGAAACGGCTTCAGGGCGGCACATCGCTTGTGATATTTCCCGAGGGGCGGCGCACAAGTGACGGACGCCTGCAGCCATTCAAGAAGGGCGCATTCAAGCTGGCGCTGGAATTCAAGCTGCCGGTGGTGCCTATCACCATCGACGGCTCATACAGGGTGATGCCGCGCACGTCGTTCAGCGTGACGCCAGGCACCATAGTGCTCCGAATCCACAAGCCCATAGCCCCAGGGGCCGACGGCCACGACGTAGGCAAGGTGGTGGAAGAGAGCTACCGCGTGATTGAATCCGACCTGACACAGCATTAAAGACACACACATTGTGATTGGCACGCAATTAGCCACTAAAAAAGAAAGCAAAGAACAAACTACAATGATTCCATTCGTACATCTGCACGTGCACTCGCAGTATTCGATTCTTGACGGCCAGGCTTCGGTGAAGAGCCTGGTGGACAAGGCTATGGCCAACGGCATGAGGGGCGTGGCGCTCACCGACCACGGCGACATGTTTGGCATTAAAGAGCTGCACGACTACGTGAATAAGAAAAACGGCGACCACGACGGCAACATAAAAAAGCTGAAGAAGCAAATCGACGAGGAGAAGGCCAAAGAGGCACCCGACCAGGCTGCAATTGCCGAACTCGAGAAGCAGGTGGAGAGCGAAACGGCTGCCAAGTTCAAGCCCATATTCGGCTGCGAGGTGTATGTGGCCAACAAGACCATGCAGGAGCACACCGACAAGCGCGACATAGGCCGCCACCTGATATTGCTTGCAAAAAACTCCACAGGCTACCACAACCTGATAAAAATAGTGTCGAAGGCTTGGACCGACGGATTCTATATGCACCCGCGCACCGACAAGGCCACCATCAAGGCCCATCACGAGGGCATAATATGCTGCTCGGCCTGCCTGGGCGGCGAGGTGCCCAAACTGATAATGAACGGTGAAATCGACAAGGCCCGCGAGGCGGTGTTGTGGTTTAAGGAGGTGTTTGGCGACGACTACTATTTGGAGCTTCAGCGCCACAAGGCCACTGTGCCACGCGCCAACCACGAGACCTACCCCAAGCAGCAGCTGGTGAATGAGCAGCTCATAAAATTCTCTAAGGAACTGGGCATAAAGCTGGTGTGCACCAACGATGTGCACTTCACCAACGAGGACGACGCCGAGGCCCATGAGCGGCTCATATGCGTGTCGACGGGCAAAAAGGTGAACGATCCCAACCTGATGATGTATTCAAAGCAGGAGTGGTTTAAGACGCAGGAGGAGATGAACGAGGTGTTTGCCGACGTGCCAGAGGCATTGCAAAACACCAACGAGGTGCTCGACAAAGTGGAGTTCTACTCCATCGACCACAAGCCCATCCTGCCCAACTTTCCGCTGCCCGACGGCTTCACCGACAACAACGACTATCTGCGCTATCTGGTGTATGAGGGGGCCAAGAAGCTGTGGCCCAACATGGACGACGAGCACCGCGAGCGGCTCGACTTTGAGCTCGAGACCATCAAAAACATGGGTTTCCCGGGCTACTTCCTTATAGTGCAAGACTACATCAAGGCGGCTCCAAAGCTGGGCTGCTCGGTGGGTCCCGGACGTGGTTCGGCCGCCGGCTCGGCCGTGGCCTACTGCCTGGGCATCACCAAGATTGACCCGATTAAATACGACTTGCTGTTTGAGCGCTTCCTTAACCCCGACCGCATATCGCTGCCCGATATTGATGTTGACTTCGACGACGACGGCCGCGCCAAGGTGCTGAAGTATGTCACCGAGAAATATGGCGCCGAAAAGGTGGCCCACATCATCACCTACGGCACCATGGCCGCCAAAATGGCAATAAAGGACGTGGCGCGCGTCGAAGACCTGCCGCTGGCCGAGAGCGACCGCCTGGCAAAGATGATTCCAAGCAAGCCCAACGACATGCCTGAAGACGAAAAGGGCAAGAAGTATAAGATCACCATCAAAAACTGCCTTAAGTGCTTTCCCGAGTTTGCGGCCGAGAAAAACAATCCCGACCCGCTCGTGGCCGACACGGTGAAATATGCCGAGAAGCTCGAGGGGAATGTGCGCAGCACCGGCGTGCACGCTTGCGGCGTGATTATTGGCCGCGACGACATCACCGACTGGGTGCCCGTGAGCACCGCCCCCGACAAGGACGGCACCAAGCTGATAGTGACCCAGTATGAAGGCAGCGTGATTGAGTCGACCGGACTGATTAAGATGGACTTTTTGGGACTGAAGACGCTGTCGATCATCAAAGAGGCGCTTGAAAACATAAAGTCGACCACTGGCAAGGACATCGACATCGAGAGCATACCCATCGACGACCCCAAGACCTACC
>CALBLR010000199.1 GCA_937896015.1 uncultured Prevotellaceae bacterium
CCTTCAGCCGCCTCACCCGGTGTGCAGCACGCAGCGGCAGCCTCGACATTGACGAGGTGGATAAGATGGAGTCGCAGCTGCGAGCCCGCATCAACGAGCGCATTGCACGGCGGGGGAATGAGTTCCGCAAGCTCTATCTCGAGAAAGTGCTGTGCAGCTCGGAAAACGATGAGATCCGCGAAACGTCGTGGAATCTTGCCAACGACGAGCAGCCGCTAAGCAAAATCCACACCCAGTTTGCCACCATAGTCACCGACGAGCAGCGCCTGTTCACACTTTTGCCAAAGGCCATCAACGGATGGAAAAACGCTATGATAGAATGCCGCATCGTAGACCTCAACGATAAACTGAAGACGGCAGCCTCAGAGGACGAAGTGCTCAGCATCATGCAGCGCCTTTCGCAACTATATTCACAGCGCAGCACCCTGGCCAAGGAGATAGGCGAGAGGGTGGTGAACCCGGTGATAAGATAATATTGGCCGCACAAGGCCGCTGAGTTGAATAATTATTGCTACATTTGCACTTTAATGTAAATTGCAGAAAACGAAAAAAATAAGATATGAAATTATACAAGACTTTAATGGCGGCTGCCGCAATGCTGCTCATGGCTCAGATGCCTGTGTCGGCACAACTCCGACTGCCGGTGAAAACCATAGGCCGTGACTCGTTTTACTACTACAAGGTGAAGAAAAACGAGTCGGTGTACGAGGTGGCGCAGAAGTTGCGCGTCACCAAAGACGACATCATTAAATACAATCCCTCGGCCAGCGAGGGCTTTGTGAAAGACCAAACACTGTTTTTCCCCGTGTCGGCCTTCGGCGGCAAGACGGGCGCCGTTCAGGCGCAGCGCAGCGCGGCCAGTGGCGCATATGAAACGGTGGTGCACACCGTGAAGAAGGGCGAAACCGTGTATGGCATATCTAAAGCCTACGGCATCAGCCAGGAGCGCCTCATCGAGGCCAACCCAAGCATCGACATTGCCATGAATGTGGGCGACGAGATTGTGATCCCCATTGCCCGCAAGGCTGCCACTGCCGCAGCCAGTCATGGCCGGCAAAGCGAAGCGGGCGTGATTTTCCACACCATCAAGCGCGGCGAAACCCTCTATGGCGTGGCGCACAAATACAACACCAGCGTTGAAAATGTGATTGCTCTCAACCCTGGCCTTGGCAACGGCAGCTTCCGCGCCGACGACGTGATTAAAATCAAGCCCAACACGCCGCAAGACATAAAGGTGAGCAAAGAGTTCCGCCAGTTTGTGCCCTACACCGTGAAGCAGGGCGACACCTACGAGAGTGTGGCCCGCAGCCACGGGCTGACTGTGGCGCAGCTGCGCGACAACAACCCAGGCGTAGACAAACTTAAAAAGGGCAAGGTGATATACTTGCCGCAAAGCGGATATGAGGAGACCACAGTGAGCTCGAGCTCGGCCACCGAAAAGGAGCTGGAACGCACCTACTCGGGCAAGATAGGCAGCGTGTACAGCCAGCTGCACAAGGCCAAGTCGGACAAGGAGGTGAAAATTGGCATCATCCTGCCGTTCCAGCTGCAGAAGCAGGACCCGCCCAAGCAGGCGCTGCTCTACACCGAATTTTACAAGGGTTTCCTGATTGCCGCCGACAGCATAGGCAAGACGGGCGGCAAGAAAATCAGCATCAATGTGTATGACACCGAGCACAACCTCAACAAGACCGACAGCATTCTTGCCCTGCCCGAGCTGAAGCAGCTCGACCTGATAATAGCTCCCAGCGAGCCCAAGCAGCTCGAGCGCATCAACACCTTTGGCGAGCGCAACGGCATAGCGGTGCTCAACTGCTTCTCGATGAAAAACGACGACTACGCCGGCAATGCCAGCGTGATTCAGGCCAACGTGCCCGCCTCATATCTTGCCACATACGTGGGCGATTGGATTTGCGACCGCTTTAAGAAGCACACAGTGGTGTTTCTTGAAGACCCCGAGACCGAGGACAAGGACATGTATTCCAATATCAAGAACGAGATTGTGGCCCGCAAAATGAGCCACAAGACGCTGACCATAGCCAGCGACCTCACTGCCAAAAAACTGTCGCAATATCTCGACCCGGGCACCAACTACGTGTTCCTGCCCAACAGCGGCAGCCGCAAGCTCACGTCGAAGTTCATCGGCGCGCTTGCCACGGTGAAGAGCGACCGCTTCGACTGCGACATAGCCCTCATCGGCTATCCCGAATACATCATATATCCCAAAGAGACGGTGCGCCAGCTGCATAAAATCGACACCTACTACTTCAGCCGCTTCTACAGTCCGGCCACGGCTGCCCCGCGCCGTGTTGAGAACCTCTATAAGGCCAAGTTTGGCGAGAGCATGATGAACACAGCCCCCAAAATGGGACTGATGGGTTTCGACGTGGGCCTGTATGTGATGAAGTCGCTTGCAGGAGGCGCAGTGATCAACGAGAGCACGCCGCTGTATGAGGGTGTGCAGTCGAACTTCAACTTCACGCGCGCCAGCAACTGGGGCGGACTGTTCAACAAGTCGTATGTGATAGTGCACTGCACCCCGTCGGGCCAAACGCGCTATGTGGTGCGATAAAAAAACGTAGCAAAACGGAACGATGAAAGTAATGTTTAAGACAATAATGGCGGTTGCGCTGGCCGCAACGGCATCGGTGGCAAGCGCCCAGCACTTTGATGCGAACGTGGCCGTTGGAGGCCATGCCGGCTACACGCTGTCGAAGGTGTCGTTCAACCCCTCGGTGCCGCAAGGCATGCTTGGAGGCCTTGAGGCAGGCGTGGCATTCCGCTACATCGAGGAAAGGCACTTCGGCCTCATTGCCGAGGTCAACGTGCAGCAGCGCGGCTGGAAGGAGCAGTTCGACGGCTACAGCTATCAGTTTCAGCGTCGCTTCACCTATGTGCAAGTGCCGTTTCTCACCCACATCTATTTTGGCAGCGACCGCTGCCACGTCTACTTCAATGCTGGTCCGGAGCTGGCCTATATGATAGCCAACTCCACCTCGGCCAACTTCGACTATGCCAACTTTAAGCAGATTCCCGATTTCCCATCGGCCAACCGCAACACCGACCAGTTTACCCTGCCTGTGAAGAATAAGGTGGACTATGGCATTTCGGCCGGGCTGGGCGTGGAGCTGTTCACGCGCAGCCGTCACTCGTTTAACATCGAGGGCAGGTTCTATTATGGGCTTAACGACGTGTTCAGCAGCCACAAGAAGGATACCTTCTCGGGCTCGGCGGGCATGTCGCTCATGGTGCGCCTTGGCTACTATTATCGCATAAAGTAATCGTGTAGGGCAGCAACACAGTCAAACGGCATTAAAAAAAGCCTGACCCCGCAATCGAGGTCAGGCTTTTTTGCGCATTGGCTTGGCTGTGCGCGTTATGCTTTTAGAAAAGTTTCTCGGGATACACGCCGTCGCGGTGCAGCTGGGCGAATTTGTCGACCACGCCCTGGCGGTCGGCACTGTAGGTCACGCCAAACCATTTGGAGTCGGTGCGCAGCACCTTCACCTTGGCGGCGCCGTTTTCAATGAGCTCGTCAACAAGGGTGGGGATGAAAAACTCCGACTTGGGCACGTTGATGCTCTTGTTGAGGAATTCCACAAAGCCCTCTTCGCTGTATTTGAAGTAGTCGGGAGTGAAGCCCCAGAAGTTCATCGACACGGGAGTCATCGGGTCGAGCATGTGCTTGCCCTCTTCGTCGGTGTATTCAATTTCGTGGTCGGCATTGTAGCCGATGCTGGTGCGCTCCACAATCGACACCAGATAGTCGCCCTTGGTCTCACACACGCCGCGCGACACTGTGCCACTCTCCGACATGGTGTTGCCCACGTTGAAGCCCACCATGCAGTAGTTGTCCTTTGAGTCGGCGGGCAGCGACATCAGTTCCTTGGCCATCACCTCAAAGCTGTTGCGGCCATAGTAGTCGTCGGAGTTGATGATGGCAAACGGCTCGTTGATCACGTCTTTGCCCATGAGCAGCGCGTGGTTGGTGCCCCAAGGCTTCACGCGGTCGGCCGGGCACACGAAGTCGCCGGGCAGCGCGTCAACCGACTGAAACACCACCTCGGTGGGTATGTGGTCGATATACTTCGAGAGAATCTTGCTGCGGAAGTCCTCCTCAAAGTCTTTTCTGATTACAAACACGATTTTGCCGAAGCCGCTTTTAATGGCGTCGTAGATGGAGTAGTCCATAATAGTCTCTCCATGCGGGCCCAGTCCATCAAGCTGCTTCAGGCCTCCATAGCGGCTTCCCATTCCGGCAGCCAGTACAAACAGAGTTGGTTTCATTAGTTAAATGAGTTATAATTTATTGAATGTATTTTTGTTGTCACATTTGATTTTCGTCAGCACACTTTGTGCGCGCCGTCTGATATCTTCACGTCGATCACGCCGGGCTTGTGGCCGAATTTGGCTTCAAACTTGCTTGTAGCTGCCTCCACAAAGGCGTCATACAGCCCGTCCTTCACCAAATTGATGGTGCAGCCGCCAAAGCCGCCGCCCATCATGCGTGAGCCGGTCACGCCGCATTCGCGCGCCACATCGTTGAGGAAGTCAAGCTCTTCGCAGCTCACCTCATACAGGGCCGACAGGCCGTGGTGTGTTTCATACATCAGCTTGCCCACCGCCTCATAGTCGTCGCGCTTCAGGCTTTCGCACACGTCGATCACGCGCTTTTGCTCGGCCAGCACATATTCGGCGCGCTTGTAGTCCTCGTCGGCAATTTTGCCTTTTATCGATGGCAGCTTGTCGATGCTGGAGTTGCACAGCAGCTTCACGCCCAGTGCCTTGGCTGCGCGCTCGCACGAGTTGCGGCGCTGGTTGTAGGGCGAGTTCACCAGTTCGTGCTTCACCTTGGTGTCGATGAGCACAAGGCGGTAGCCTTTGGGATTAAACGGCACGTAGTCGTATTCAAGCGTCTCGCAGTTGATTCTGATGAGCTTGCCTTCAAGGCCCATCACCGAGGCAAACTGATCCATTATGCCGCAGTTCACGCCGCAGTAGTTGTGCTCGGTGTCCTGACCGATTTTTGCCAACTCGGTCTTGGCAATGGCGTTGCCGTTAAACAGGTCGTTGATGGCAAATGCGAAGCACGATTCCAGCGCTGCCGACGACGACAGGCCTGCACCCAGGGGCACATTGCCCATGAATGCGGCGTCGAAGCCTTGCACCAGGCCATTGCGCTTCATCGTCTCCTTGCAGACCCCATACACATAGCGCGCCCACTGCTGGACAGGTGCGTCGGCGCTGAGGGCAAATTCGCAGCTCTCGTTCATGTCCACAGCGTGCAGCCTCACTTTGTCGGTGCCGTTTGGCTTAATGGCAGCCATTATGCACTTGTCGATAGATCCGGGCAGCACATAGCCGCCATTGTAATCTAAATGCTCGCCTATCAGGTTGATTCTGCCCGCCGACGAGTAGATGGCAGCAGGTGGTGCTGCAAACTTTTCATTGAAAACCGTTGCAATTTGCCTCTTCATCGTATGTGTTCTTAAAGTGACTTGAATTTGTCGTTTAATTTTGTGCTACGAAATTAAAAAATAATTTTTGCAGTAGCAATAAATTCGCTTAAAATAATGTTTCTGTTTTGTAATTTGTGTAAATTGGCGCAAAAAATGGAGTGGGGCGCCACCTGTGCGTTGCCGCTTGAGTGACGCCCCACTGCCATATGTGTGTCGCAGCCAGCCGCGAGTCAGCGCTTCATGGCGCGCTGCATGTCGCGCTTGTCGTCGCGTTCCTTTATCGACTGGCGCTTGTCAAATTGCTTCTTGCCCCGAGCCACGGCAATCACTATTTTTGCCAGGCCGCGCTCGTTGATGAACACCCTTAGCGGCACCACCGAGTAGCCCGGCTGGGCGCTGGCCTTCTCAATGTCGGCAATCTCCTTTTTGTTGAGCAGCAGCTTGCGGTCGCGGTGGGTGTAGTGGTTGTTATACGAGCCGTAGGAATATTCGGCTATGTACATGTTTTTTAGCCACACCTCGCGATTTTGAGTAATGCAATAGGTGTCGGTGAGTCCGGCCTTGCCCAGACGCAGCGACTTTATTTCAGTGCCAGTGAGCACCATTCCGGCGGTGTAGGTGCTGATTATTTCATAATCGAATGTGGCCCTGCGGTTTTTTATGTTGACATTCGTCTTGTTGCTGTTTTTTGCCATAGTTTGCGTGTGTTAATTGTTGACTACGATTATTGCGCCCAGAAGCTTCGACAGCGCTATGGGGACGGTTATCAGCAGTGTGCCGCACACCAGCAGAAACTTTGTGCGCACTTCCTTGTCGACCCTCACAAAGCCGAGTCCCCTGAAGGCAATCACATAGGCATAGATTCTGAAAAAGTTCATTGGCGGAAACTGCTGCAGCACGTTGAGCAGCGTTTCAAGTATCACTAAAAAGGCCAGGATGTAGGCCACATAGTTGCAGCACCGCGCTTTGGCCACTTTGCCATGCGTTTCACCAGGAAACAGGCAGTCGATTAGAAACACTACTGCGTAGTATGCAATGAAATAGCTCACAAATGCTATCACGGCGCGCATCACCGACACCGACAGCGTCACCGTTTGGTCATACAGCATTGCGCAGAAGCACGACACCGACATCAGCGCCAGCAGCGGGTAGTAAAGCCCGCTGAGCACAGTAGCGGCCGAATAGCCGCTTTTGTCAATGTCGTCCCATCCGGCTGCGGGCGAAATCCCCCCCAGCGACATGTTTTTTAGTAAGCTCATCGATCAACTAATCTTGTTTAGGAATGCAAATTTAGTGATTTTCAATTGTAATCTAAAGCGGTTGACGCGGCTTTTTGCTGCCGGTGGCACAAAAAGCCTGCATCGGCGCAACAAAATCAAGGCGGATGGCCTGAAGCTCATCATGTTATAGAGCCTGCGGCCTTCCGCCTTGTTTGCTTGTGCTGTTGTGCTGCAGCCCTGGCTGCTATTCGCTCAGCAGCAGCTTGTCGATTTTCTCCTTGAGCGCGCTCTTCTCTATTGAGCCCACGTTTCGGTCCACGAGTTTGCCGCCCTTGAAAAACAGCAGGGTGGGGATGTTGCGCACGCCGTATTCGCCTAAAATCTCATCGCCATCCTCAACATCATATTTGCCTATCAGCACCTTGCCTTCGTATTCGTCGGCAAGCTCGTCTACAATGGGGGCAATGTGCTTGCAGGGACCGCACCATTCGGCCCAAAAGTCAATCACAAGGGCCTTGCCCGACTTGATTTCTTCTGCTGCGTTATCGTCGTTGAATTTAAATGCCATGATTGTGTATTTGTTGTTTATAATTACTTTATTAATTCAGTTTTGCAAAGTTAGTGCAATCGGGCATAAGCCGTGCAAAATAAAATGCAAAAATAGTTTAAGCCGCATCTTCTTGCACTAACTGATTTCATACTTCAACCCAATGTCGTCAAGCAGGTCAACGAGCTTTTTGGTGACCGGCATCTTGTAGCGCGACCGCAGTTCCACTGTGTGCTGGCTTGCAGGGTCGGTCACTTTAAACTTCAGCTCGCAGCGGTTTTCGGTGGAGGCGGTGAGTTGGTCTTTCAGCAGATACACTTGCTTGATTTGGTTGGGGTCAACATGCACGCATATGTTGTGCACCATGTTGCCCTTGATGCTGCTGAGCAGTTCAATGGTGCGTATGTTGAAGTTCACCCTGTCGTTGTAGCGGTTTTTGGTGAACGCGCCGCGCACCACTATTGGCGTGCCCTCCTTGCCGTAGTTGCGGAAGTTGATGTAGTTCTTGTCAAACAGGAATATCTCGTAGGAGTCGGTGTAGTCCTCAAGCTTGAGTCTGCCATAGTTGCCGCCGCGCTTCGACGGACGCTCAACAAAGTCGGTGACTATGCCGCCAAACGACAGCTCTTTGTCGAGCATCTTGTCGCCCGCCTCCTTAAAGTCCTTTATGGTGGTGTTGCAGCCAAACTTCAGTTCAATGAAAAACTGGTCGAGAGGGTGGGCCGACAGGTACATGCCCACCAGTTCGCGTTCGCGTTTCAGCTTTTCCACATTGGCCCACGGCTCGGCTTTGGGCACCTGCGGCTTGGCGGTGAGCGTCTCGGCGATGTCGCCAAACAGCGAGGCCGACTGCGTGGCCTTGTCGAGCTGGTAGCGCTGTCCATATTTCACCAAGATGTCGCTGAAGGTTTCGTCCTTGTTGTTGCGCTCAAAGAAGGCTTCGCGGGTCACATCGCTGAAGCAGTCGAAGGCTCCGGCCACTGCCATGTTCTCAATGGCCTTGCGGTTGCAGGCCGTGAGGTTCACACGCTCCACCACGTCGAAAATGTCCTTAAACGGGCCGTTCTTTTCTCGCTCCTCGATGATGGTGTTCACAGCGTTGCCGCCAAGGCCCTTGATGCCGCCCAGGCCAAAGCGTATGTTGCCGGCCTTGTTGGCGCTGAACGAGCGGAAACTCTCGTTGATGTCGGGCCCCTTAACCTTTATGCCCATGGCCTTGCACTCGTCCATGAATTTGGTGAGCTTGTCGGTGTCGTTGAGGTTGCGGCTCAGCACGGCCGCCATGTATTCCGAGGGGTAGTTGGCCTTGAGGTAGGCCGTCTGGTAGGCAACCCAGCTGTAGCAGGTGGCGTGGCTCTTGTTGAATGCGTAAGAGGCAAACTTCTTCCAGTCCTCCCAAATTTTGTTGAGCACCTTGTGGTCGTATCCGTTCTTTTCGCCGCCTTCATAGAAGAGGCCCTCAAGGTGGTTCATCTTCTCGATCTGCTTCTTACCCATGGCCTTGCGCAGGGTGTCGCTCTGGCCGCGGGTGAAGCCGGCCAGCTGGCGCGACAGGAGCATCACTTGCTCCTGATACACCGTGATGCCGTAGGTGTCCTTCAAATACTTCTCCATGCATGGAATGTCGTATTTGATTGGCTCCTCGCCCTTTTTGCGGCGAATGAACTCGGGTATGTATTCCATTGGGCCCG
>CALBLR010000200.1 GCA_937896015.1 uncultured Prevotellaceae bacterium
TCGGCGCTCTTGTAGAGCACCTTGTCGTCGAGGATGCGCGAGTTGATTTTCACGTCGCCGCGAATCAGGTCGTGCACCACTATGTCGCGGTCGGGCTCCACTTTGAAGCGCACCACATATTTCTCGCCGCCGTCGATCAGCGCCTTCACCTCGCTCTCGGGCAGGCTCAGCGAGTTGCGCATGCCAAGGCGCGTGGTGGCGTCATACTGGAAATTCTTCACCTCGGCGCGCTTGGCCTCAAGCTCTTGTGGGGTGTCGAAGGCAATGTAGGCCTTGCCGGCGTCCAGCAGCTGGCGCACGTATTTGCGGTATATGTCGCGGCGCTCGCTCTGCTTGTAGGGGCCGTAGTTGCCGCCTTCGCGCACGCCCTCGTCGATGCCTATGCCGAGCCATGCCAGGGCCTCGTTGATGTAGTCCTCGGCGCCGGGCACAAAGCGGTTTGAATCGGTGTCCTCGATGCGCAGAATCATTGTGCCGTGGTTCTGGCGGGCAAACAAATAGTTGTACAGTGCCGTGCGCACACCGCCTATGTGAAGCGGGCCCGTGGGCGACGGGGCAAAGCGCACTCTAACCTTTCTTTCCATAATTGCAGTGTTATGTGTATAAAAATGTAGAGTTCTTGTTATGTTCTAAAAGTCTTCAAAAACCGTCATTCGCTATGAATAACTTGCAAAGTTACTAAATCCGCCCCACATATCACCCCTTGCCCGCCACTTTATGCCGCTTTGCGGCGGCGCAATGTGCGAATGAGTGGCCCGATGGGCCGGAATAAGGGCAAAAAGTTGTAAATTTGCGGTCGGCTAAGCTCTGGCTTCGGAGCCGCCACGCTCACTCATAAATATATATTGATATGACTCAACGCAACACTGATAACAGCAATGGCGGGGGCATCCGCCTTGTGGCGCAGCAATATGTGCTGCCATTTATACTCATCACGTCGCTCTTCTGCCTGTGGGGCGGGGCGCGTGCCATTCTCGACGTGCTCAACAAGCACTACCAGCTCATATTGCACGTGAGCAAGACGCAGTCGGCCCTGATACAGGCAGTGGTCTATATGGCCTACTTCCTCGGTGCGGTGCCGGCTGGAATGCTCATCAGGCGCATGGGCACGCGCGTGGGCGTCATCACGGGCCTGGTGCTGTTTGCCGTGGGCTCGTTTATGTTTATGCCAGCCGTCAGTTTCTCGGTGTTTGAATACATTCTGGCACCGCTGTTTGTGATAGGCTGCGGCCTGGTGCTGCTTGAGACGGCGGCCAACCCCTATGTGACTCTGCTGGGCGATCCGCGCACCTCGGCAGGCCGGCTCAACATAGCGCAGTCGTTCAACGGCCTTGGCTGTGTGGCAGGCGCGCTGCTGGGCGGCCTCTTTTTCTTTGGCGGCGACGGTGGCGGCCAGGAGGCTGCGGCCAGCATAGCCGTGCCCTACACAGTGCTGGCGGTGATGATGCTGGTGGTGGCCGCATGCTTTGCCTTCATCAAGCTCCCCGAGGTGATACTCGAGGAGCCGCACCGTGAGGAGGGTGCGGCCGATGGCGGCGGCCGGCGGCTGGGCTTCGCCTTTTTCTTCGGCTTTGCGGCCCTGATTTGCTATGAGATATCCGAAATATCAATCAACACGTTTTTCATCAACTTCATGACCGACGACGGCTTCATGACCCCCACGCAGGCCACCGTGGCGCTGTCGATGGGCGGCCTGCTGCTGTTCATGGCCGGCCGCGTGGTGGGCGGCCTGCTCATGAGCCGCATCAGCACCGAGCGCATATTCCTGGCCTGCGCCGTGGGCACCGTGCTGATGGTGCTGCTGGCAATGCTGCCGCTTGGGGTGCTGTCGAAGATGGCGCTGATTGTGTGCTATGTGTTTGAGAGCATCATGTTTCCCACAATATTCGCCCTGTCGATACGCGGCCTTGGCGGGCGCGACACCGAGACGGCATCGTCCATTCTGATGATGAGCGTGGTGGGCGGCGCCATCGGCCCGCTGGCCATGGGCTGGGTGGGCGACAACTGCGGCATGCGTGCCGCACTGGGCGTGCCGCTGGCCACATTTGCCGTGGTGCTGGCCTATGCCGTGTTTGTCCGCTTTAGGCGGAATAAGGTTGAAAGATGAAAGACTAAAGATTAAAGTTGAAAGATAAAGGCCGAAAGCTGAGAGGCTAAGGCCGGAAGTCATGCCCTCAACTCTCAACTTTAAACATTAAACCTTAAACATTAAAAAGACATATGATTCTAATTACCGATGTTGACAACTGCTTCGTGTCGTGCGAGCGGCGGCGCAATCCCGAACTTGAGGGCAAGCCGGTGATTGTGCTCAGCGCGGGCGAGGCCGCCGTGATTGCGCGCAGCAACGAGGCCAAGCAACTGGGCATAGCCATGGGTGAACCCTACTTTAAAATGAAGGGACGCTTCAGCCCTGGCCAGTATATTGCGCTGCCGGCCGACCACCACTACTACAAGCAGGTGAGCGACGAACTGATGGCCATGCTGCGCGAGGAGTGCCCCGACCTGCACCAGTATTCAATCGATGAGGCCTTTGCCGACATGGCCGGCGTGACCACCGACCTCAAGAAATGGGGCGAGCAGCTGCACCTGAAAATTCGCGAGCGCGTGGGGCTGCCGGTGAGCATAGGCATTGCCCCAAGCAAGACCTTGCCAAACGCTATCCCGCCTACCGCCACAGCTGCATCATCGACACCGACGAGCGGCGCCTGAAGGCGCTTGCCCTCACGCCCATCGACGAAGTGTGGGGCGTGGGGCGCAAATACCGCGAGCGGCTGCGCCGCCAGGGCATTGCCACCGCCCTCGACCTTGCTCAGAAGCCGCTGCAGTGGGTGGCCGACCGATTTCCGCAGCCCATAGTCAACACCTACCGCGAGCTCAACGGCATCGATTGCATAGCCATGCGCTCGGAAGGCCCGTCGAAGAGCGTGAGCAACACCCGCACTTTTCCCAAGATGATTGAACGCTTCGAGCAGCTGGAGGCCGAAGTCAGCAACTTTGCCGCCGACTGCTCGGCCACCATGCGGCGGCAGCACACACGCGGCAAAGCCATGCTGGTGTTTGTGGAAACCAACCACTACCGCACCGATTTGCCGCAATACAACAACCAGGCCGTGTGCCGCATCGAGCCGCCCACCAACGTTTCGGCCGAGCTCGTTGACTATGCCGTGAGGCTGCTGCGCGGCATCTACCGCCAGGGGTTCCGCTACAAGCGCGCCGGTGTGAGCATCACCAGCGTGGTCAGCGAGTGCGACATGCAGCGCAGCCTGTGGGAGGAAGGCGCCGAACGGCGCCGGCGGCAGCAGCGCCTCGACGCAGTGGCCGACAGTCTCAACAGCCAAGTGGGCCGCGGCACTGTGGTGCTGGGAGCGCAGCTGCGCCAGCAGCCCGATGACGGGGGCAAATAGCCGCCGTTGCCCCCGCTCCAACCAGGAATGCGCACTGATGCCGGGGCCTTACCCGATTTCGTGGCCTCGCTCACCGCAGCCCCCAATCAAGGCACTATCACTTTCAATTGGCAGTGTTCATTTTCTCCTATCTTAGTGGTAAATTTGACAACTACCTAAAAATATAGTTTTGGTCTAAAATGACCACAAAAGTGCGCTAAATATTTGGAAATAACCTAATTGTAGTGTTACATTTGTAATGTATTTAGTACGTAATTAATTAAAGTTTTTTACTTATGGCACCCCAAAAAATGGATTTAACAGAACGAGAGAAGGAGGTTTTGAAGCACCTGGTGAAGGGGCTTAACAGCCGTGAAATCTCTGAAAAGCTGTTTATCTCAATCAACACAGTGCAGTATCACCGCAAGCAGCTGCTTCGCAAGACTCTGTCGCGCAACGTTGCCGAGCTCATAGGCAAGGCCTACCAGCTGAACCTGCTTGAAGACTGAGATTGACCGAAGCTTGTGAAAACGCTTCACGGTTTTTCAAGGCAAAAAGCAAGGCTAGCCACTGAGGACAGTGATGTGCAATGACGGCCAGCCGCAAGATTTGCTGAAAAACGCGTGCCTGCAAGGCAGTGAACACAATATCGTGTGATTGGATTAACTGCATGCCTGGAACCACTTTTAGCCTTCACGACTCAAAACCAACAACTGTACACAAAGACCAAACGTGTTAACTAAAAGGCGCAACAAAGATGCGCCGCGGCTTTTAATAGAAAGCCAGCAGATTAACTTTGTCACTGCGGCACGGCAGCATTGCTGCGCTCTGTGGCAAACGGCATCTGACCCCGGGCAAGTAGCAGCGTGCAGCCCTGGCTGCGCTGCTTGTGGCGCGGCACAGTGCCCCTAAAGCATGAGCCCTGCCCTACCATCGTGGCGCATCACATGCGCTCCAGTGGCAGGGCAGGGCTTTTTTCTGGGGGCACACCAATGTTTTTTGCGGCACAGTGCTGGAGGCCGTTTCAAGAAACGGCCAGCCTTATCGCTTATCCCACTAAGTTTCTACTGTGCCGTCAAAAAAATGTCCGGCCTGCGAGCATCAAAAAAATAGGCGCGGCAATCAATGATTGCTGCGCCTCAAGTGAGTGACCCCGGAGGGGCTCGAACCCTCGACCCACTGATTAAGAGTCAGTTGCTCTACCAACTGAGCCACGGAGTCATTACCGTTTGTTTCGGTTTTGCGATTGCAAAGGTACGACAATTTTTTAAACTGGCAATGATTTTGCCGAAAAAAATGCGCCGAACCGCGAAAAAAATCAAAAATCGCTGAAAAAGTCAGGCTTTATGAGCAGTCCAATGCGCAAACGCGAGTGATATTTGTTGTAGTCAAGCAGATTCTCGCCATAGCCGTTGTAGTACTGCACAAACAGAAACTGGTTGTCCTTTTTGCGTATGCGGAAGCCCAGCTCCACAATCGAATTGGCATTCAGATTCCACCCCTTGCGCTTCACAAAAGTCGCGCTCAGCACCCAGCGGCGGTTGGTGCTCAGCGCCTGAATGCCCGTCTGGTAAATGCCGCTGTAGCGCAGAATGTCGCGGTTGTTGCCGCCGTCCACAATCGGAATCCAGAACTTGCCGTGCACCATCAGGTTGGGATCGAGATAAATGTTGCCGCAAAACGAAATCTTGTTCCAGCTGCGCGATGCCAGGCGGTCGCGGCCGTTGCTCTCGTGCTCGATGAGCAGCGTCAGCTTGCCCACAAGGCGGTTTTTCGAAATCAGCAGCTTAGATATGCCTATGCCAGGGTTGAAGTTGAGGTCGCGCATGGGCATCGAGTTCTCAAACACATTCCACATGCACTTTTGCGAATACATCAGAAACAGGTAGCTGTGCCAGGGCAGCACGCTCTTGGTGAGCCGCTGCGATATGCTCACCTGGAACTTCACATCGCTGTTAGAGGCCGTGGGCTTGCTGCCCACTGTGGTGCCCACTGTGAAGTAGTTGTCCTTGTACAGGCCGAAAAACGGGCGGTTGTCGAAATCGCGCCTTATGCTGTCGGCGTTAAACTCCTCAAGGTGTTTCGGCACCACTATCTGCCCCCGGGCCGCCGGCGCCGCCAGCGCCAGTGCCGCCGAGGCGCACAAGGCAGTGCGGAGTAAGCTGTTAATCTTCATATATGGTCAGAGTTCGTCGTATTTTTTTGCAGTGAACGGAAGCGGCGCATAGCGGCCGCGCTGCAAAATTACGGCAAAACCCGCTCCCTGGCAACACCCGCGCCGATTCCGCCCTTATTTTGCCGCCTTTTGGGCCACTAACGGCAGCGCCACCGCGGCCTGTGGGGCGCGGTGGCGCGGTGGTTGGTGGGGCGCCGTCTGTGGAGGGCGTCAGCGGGCCGACTGGCGTATGGCGGCGATGATGCCGCTCACCATGTCGCGGAACTTGTCCTTGCCGGCGCAGCCGTATAGCATGTCGTCGCACTGCGGACCGCGGAGGGCCATGGCGCAGTCGCCGTCTTTGTAGTGGGGCATCAGCACCACGAAGTCTTTGCCGCCTTCGGTCTGCAGATACAGGTAGTCCTGGTCGCTGTCGTACTCGTATGAGCTGATGGCGTAGCTGTACTGTTTGCCAAGTGGGCCGCTGATGTTCACTTCCACTTTGTGGTGCTCGGCGTCGATGGTGGCCACCACCATGTCGGCGGGCGTGCCGTCGAAGTGGCTGCTGAAGACGAATGTCTGCTCCTTGGGCAGGCTTGCGCCTGCGGTGGTGCGGCTGCCGCTTTGCTTGCCGTAGCCGCCGGCCGCCAATGCGTCGTAGTCATTCGGGCCGTAGCCGTATTCCTCCACCTTGTTCTTGGCCTGTCCGTCGCCGCTTTTGGCCAGCCGTGCCATTATGGATAGGCCTTTGTCGAGGTCTTGCGGCGCGCCCAGGTCGCCCTCCAGATAGCAGTTGGCTATGTCGAGCTGGCAGTCGAAGCCCTGGCTCTGCGCCTTCTGATACCACTCAAAGCTCTTGCTCTTGTCGCCGAGGCCGTAGTGGCCATAGCGGTAGCCCGAGGCAATTGAGTGGCTGGCGCGTGCATAGCCCTTGGCCGAGGCCTTCAGCAGGCATTCTTGCACTTTGCTGTAGGGGTAGTTCTGGTCGGAGTAGAACATGGCCAGCTCATACATCTGTTCGCCTCCGCCTTTGTCGGCGGCCATCCGGTACCAGTATTCGGCCTGGACGAGCAACTCGGGGTTGGGACGCTCGCTGTCGCGGTAGGCGGCCTGGAAGTCGAAGGCGATGTCGGCCATGGCTTTCAAGTCGCCCTGCTTTGCCGCGCGTGTCTGCGCGGCGGTGATGCCCACGGCTTTATACAGTGCCGGGTTTGACTGCTCTTGAGCTGTTGCGGCCGTGGCGGTGGCCAGCAGCAGTGCGGCTGCGGCCAAGGCGGCGCGCAGGTGAATGGTGGCGGGTGCTGTCATATTGCGTGTGTGGTTTGGTCGGTTATTTGCGGGTGAGGCGCATCACCACGGTGCCGCTTGCGTCGGTCACGGTGGCTGTGCTGCCGCTGATGCTCACTGTGGCTGCTGTGTCGAGGGCTTTGGTCACGGCGCGCTCAATGTCCATGCTTTGGCCCATCATGCGGGTCATGCCCATGTTGCTCAGTTGCAGCTTTTGGCCGTTGAGGGTGTAGCTGCCAAAGAATGTGTTGACGCTGGCGTTGCCGTTCACCTTGCCGCCGTCGGCAAATGTGATTTCGGCCTGGCTGTCGCCCTTGGCGGTGCTCGTGCCGCAGGCCTCGGTTATCTTCCAGCTGCCTTTGATGTCGGCTGCGGCGTTGGCGTCTTTGCGCTTGAGGTGCATCACCACAGTGCCGCGCGCGTCGGCCACGGTGGCCGTGTTGCCGCTCACGCTGATGGCCGAGGCTGAGTTGAGGGCTTGAGCCACTGCGCTCTCAATTTCCATGTGCTGGCCCATCATGCTGGTCATGCCCACATTAGTGAGTTGCAGCTTTTGGCCGTTGAGGGTGTAGCTGCCGAAGAATGAGTTGACGCTGGCGTTGCCGTTCACCTTGCCGCCGTCGGCAAATGTGATTTCGGCTTGCTTCTCGCCTTGGGCGGTGCTTATGCCGCAGGCTTCTGTTATGTCCCAACTGCCTTTTATCGAACTGGCCGCGGCTGCGCCCTTGCTTGCTGTGCAGCTGCTTGCGGCAGTCATCAGCGCGGCTGCGGCTGCCATGAGTGTGATTTTTAGAGTGTTCATAATTTTCATATGTCGTTTGATGCTGTTCCCCTTTTGACCTCTGGCGGGGAAAATGGTTTAATGCGTTTTTTTCTTGGGGGGGAGGGGCTTGTCAGCGCTGTTCAAGCAGTGAGGCCGTCGCCTGCAGGGCCTCGCGGCAGGTTTGGTCGGCGCGGCATGGGGTGACGCTCACCCATCCGCGGTCCAGCCAGTAGAGGTCGCTGCTGTCGTCCTGCGGGTCGTTGCGCTCAAATGTGCCCGTCATCCAGTAGTATGGCTGTCCGTAGGGGTCGGTGCGCCGCTCATATTCGCTCACCCATCGGCCGGCGGCCGCGGTGGTCACCTTAAGCCCCTTGGGCCCGCCGCTGCAGCGTGGAATGTTCACGTTTAGGCACACGCCGTGCGGCAGTCCGCACTCGAGCACTTGGCGCATCACTTGGCGCACCCATGGCAGGCAGCTGCCGAAGTCGGCCTCGGGCGTGTAGTCGTCGAAGCTGAACCCAATGCTCGGCACGTCGTGAAACAGCCCCTCAAACACCGCTCCCATGGTGCCGCTGTAGATTGCGCTGTTGCCGGCGTTGTAGCCGTGGTTGATGCCCGACACCAGCAGGTGTGGCCGGCGGCCGCCCAGCAGCTCGTTGAAGGCCAGCTTGGCGCAGTCGGCAGGAGTGCCGCTCACGGCATACACCTCAAGCCCTTTTCCGGCTTGCACCTGGTGCGCGCGCAGCGGCGAGCCCACGGTGATGGCCGACGACATGCCGCTTTGCGGCAGTTGCGGCGCCGCCACCACCACGCGGCCCATTTCACGGGCTATGGCTGTGAGGGCCTTTATGCCGCCGGCCTGATAGCCGTCGTCGTTGCAAATGAGTATGAGTGGGGTGCTGACTGTGGTGTTCATAATTTGATGTGTTATGCGAGCTAATGCAGCTACAAAGATAAGGAATAAAGTCGACAGCCCAACGGTTGCCAGCCGTAATAGAGGTTAAATTGCGCGCCAGCCGTGGCGGCGCACAGCTATTTTTTGCCAAATGTGACAATGGTTGGGGCTTTTTGCATTATCTTTGCACTTGAGCAATACAGCTTATTTATCAACAACATATATAACTGCAAAACATGAGAAGAATAGCTTTACTTGCACTGGCCGCCGTGCTGGTGTGCACCGCTGCAGGCGCGCAAAAGCGAGCCGCAGCCCGCAAGAAGGCTGTGGCCAGGACCACAGCCGTGGCAGCCACCCCCAAGCTTAGCAATGCCGAGTGGGGCAAGAAGTGGTTCACCGAAGAGCGCTACGAGAAGGCTCTGCCCTATCTGCA
>CALBLR010000201.1 GCA_937896015.1 uncultured Prevotellaceae bacterium
TGCTCAAGTATATGGCCGACGGGCTGCTCGACCCGCAGCGCGGCAAGGTGCTCGACGGCATTGTGGGGTCGGCGCTCGACATAGCCGACAAGTGCGAGGTGGAGGCCGCGGCGCCCACGTCGTACGACCTGTTCTTCCTCAGGCACAACAGCGGTGCAGGCGTGTCGCTTAACTGCGAGTTGGCCGACTACGCCGACGCATGCTCGCGCCTGGCTGCGGCCACCGGCGGCAACACAGCCTGCCTGCTCGACGACCGCGAGAAGATTGAGGTGAAGATATTCAACAAGGTGTGGAGCTCATATCCGCTGACTCCTGTCGACGCCGGCCTGCTGCGCCGCACGCTGGCCTCGGGCGATGTGCCGCCATACTTCAAGAACATGATTGTAGCCGCGCTGCTGCTGGGGCTCACGTTCTACTACGACGAGCAGAAGCTGCTGCTGCTCGCATCCGCCTACACCACCGCCACGCTGCCCGAGGAGGTGCAGTTGCGGGCACTGGTGGGCACGGTGCTGGCAATGCACATCCACAGCCAGCGCGTGGCGTGCTCGGCTGCCGTGCGCGAAGCAGCCGAGGCCATGCAGGGCGGCGCACCCCACCTTGAGGCCGACATGCAGTGCATTATGATGCGCCTGGCCCGCGCCCGCAATGCCGAGAACGTGAGCAACAAGCTCAACGACACCATAATTCCAGGCATTATGAAGGCCAACCCCGACCTGGCCAAGAAGCTGCGCAACCGCAGCACACCCATCGACTTCGATGAGATAGAGGGCAACCCCGAGTGGCAGAACTGGCTTGAAGAGAGCGGCATACGCAAAAAGATAGATGAGTTCAACAAACTGCAAATGGAGGGCAACGATGTGTTTATAGGCACCTTTGCCAAGCTGAAGTCGTACCCATTTTTCCAGACGCTGGCCAACTGGTTCATGCCATTCCACCCCGACCACTCTGCCCTGGCGGGCCTCAGCAGCGGTGGCGGCAGCCAGATACTGAAGATACTTGAGGCGGCGCCGCTGCTGTGCAACAGCGACAAGTTCTCGTTTGCGCTGACGCTGGTCAACATGCCGGGCCAGCGCGAGGCCATCGCCTCGCAGCTGGGCGGCCAAATGGAAGCATTCAGCCAGGCAAGTGGAGCGGAGTCGCGCGACGCCATCATCAACCGCTACATCCAAGACCTGTACCGATTTTTCAAGCTATTTTCGCGGCGGCGGGAATTCAGGCCGCTGTTTGACGCCGACATCAACCTGACCCAAATTCCATATTTGGGCAAAGTGGCCGACACCGACGAGAACCTGAGCCTGGTGGCCGAATGCTACCTGAAATCGGGCTTCTATGCCGACGCCGTGACGTACTTCAACTCGCTGCTGAATAGCAAGGCCAGCATCGACCCGCGCATTTTCCAAAAGTTGGGCTTCGCCTACCAGAACCTTGGCGACACGGCCAAGGCCCTTGACTGCTATAAGAAATATGAGATAGCCAACGGCAGCGACGCGTGGAACCTGCGCCGCATAGCCATGGCCTACCGCAGCCTGCACCAGTGGGACAAGGCAATTGAATACTACCAAAAGGCCGACGCGCTTCACCCAGGCCTGGCCGCCAACGCGCTGAGCATTGGCCACTGCCTGCTGGAGAAGGGCAATGCCGCCGAGGCGCTGAACTACTACTTCAAGGCCGACCTGATAGACGAGGCCAGCCACAAGGCATGGCGCCCCATTGCATGGTGCTCGCTGCTGACGGGCAACTATGAGCAAAGCGACAAGTACTACCGTAAAATAGCCGAAAGCGACACCCCCACGGCACAAGACATGCTCAACCACGGCCACATGCTGCTGTGCGCCGGGCGCGTGAAGGAGGCTGTGGAGGCCTACCGCCGCTCGGCGCGGGCCGACGGCAAGGCGTTTGCCGCTTCGATCGAGAGCGACGCCCACTATCTGACCGAGCGCGGAGTGAGCGAGGCCGACCTGCATCTGG
>CALBLR010000202.1 GCA_937896015.1 uncultured Prevotellaceae bacterium
TATTGTTATCACCTTTGATTTAATCGTTAGGCTGTTGTCTACAATAAATTGCATATGAAGGCTGTCGGCCTCGGGATATGGCGAGCCGTGACAGCTTTCATATTTTGACAAAACGCCCTTCAGTATGCCTTTGGCAAATAGCGGATCATCGGGCGAAAGATATTTTATTTTTCTGCCCTCGTGTTGCTTGACGCACACAGGCGACAATGTGCAGAAGCGCATTTCTTCCGAAAGAGCTATTGGCGGCAACGACTCAACCCCAACAATATTGAACGCCACTTTATAATCCTTGTTGCCTATGGTGAAGCTCTTATTTTCAAAAACGCCCTTTATGAACTCGGTGGTGCTTTTTTCAGGAATGAAGTTGATGTACCACACGGCATAGTTGCCTATTATATTCAAGCAGCCGGCCTTGGTAACAGCCCTCACTCTCTCGAAAATGAACGGTGAGTATGAAAACAGCTTAAACCTCTTTGAGCCATTAAGCACATATCCGTTTTCATGAAGCCATGATGAATAGCGTTCGTCGGCCTGAGATAGTATGCGATAGATTACTGCGGATTGTTCGTATTGGTAATTAAACGGCAAGTTGTCGCCCAACCGTCTGTCTAATTCCAGTATTAGTTTGAATTCCATTGGCAGTGTGTTTTTTAACATTAATACTCATTATATAGCATGCAATGGTTAACGAATGAATAGTGTTTATCGTTTTTGCTTGCCGCCATATATCAATGGCAAATGTAAACAAAATCGAGCAACAAACATAATTTTTTCACACTTATTTCACAGGGAGAAATTCAACTTGTTGCTGATTGGCAATTGATGCATGCTTGTTGGCAGCGTAAGGCAGTGCTTTATGACAGAAAGAAGGTTGGACGCTTATTGTGCTTTTGGGGCACATTATAAACGTTCAACCTTATTTTTTGTTTTTTGGTGTGCGGGAGGGGTTAGTAGAGTTCGGTGAGGGTCTCGGCGGCGGGGGTGATGCACTCGAGGTGGTCGGCGCGCACTATGTAGGTGTTTTCGATGCCTACGGCACCCACGCCGGGGATGACGAACTTGGGCTCGACGGCTATGACGTGGCCTTCGGCCAGGACGTCGCGGCTGCGCGGAGCCAGCACTGGGGCTTCGTTGATTTCAATGCCGAGGCCGTGGCCCACGAATCCTGCTTTCTGGTTGTGGCCCATGAAGTAGTCGGCGAGGCCGGCTTCGTCGGCCATGGCGGCTGCTGTGTCGTAGAGCTGCTTGGCGGGGGTGCCGGCGTGGCTCTCAGCGGCCAGGCGGTGGTGGATTGACACCGACACTTCGTGGGCGCGGCGGGCTGTGTCGTTGAGCGGGCCCACGTGATAGCAGCGGGTCATGTCGGTCATGTAGCCGTTGAAGTTGCCGCAGGCGTCAACCATCACGGTCATTCCGGGGTCGATGATGGTGCCGTCGGCGCCTACGGGGAGGGAGGGGTCGAGGCCGGCGCCGCCCAT
>CALBLR010000203.1 GCA_937896015.1 uncultured Prevotellaceae bacterium
GCTCAATATTCTGCGCAGCGCATTTTTTCCAGTGAAAAACACCGGTGCGACAGTCATGGAAACTGGCACCGCAATGCGGGCCGTGAACGGCACGGCAAGTGGAATTATTTTCGGCACTATATAATGTGTGTAATGAAATAATTGGCTAAATTTGCACGTTAAAAACACACATGGCATGCCTCGGCCGGCGGCAACGCACAGTGGCAGAGGCGGCCGGCTGTGTGACACGAAAAGAAAAATAGTACGATCCGCGTTGGTGAATACGCAAGCATATAAAACTACATAACACATCACTTTTTAAAAAGATGCAAGAAGCAAGCGAAGAAACAAAGCAAGGAAGGCGTGAAGAGTCGTCGGGCATACCCATGCGGGCTTTCCTCTTGGCGTGCGCGCGCAACTGGTATTGGTTTGTGATATCGGTGGTGGCGTGCGGCTGCATAGCCTACCTATATGGCAAGACGCAGACGCCCATCTACAGTTCGGATGCCTACATTCTGGTCAACACCGAGGACAACAAGAGCAACACCAGCCAGTCGCAGGTGTTCTCGGACCTGGGTGTGAACACGGGCGTGAGCGGCATTCCCGACGAGATATTCAAGCTGCGCTCCACCAAGCTGATGGAGACGGTGGTGAGCCATCTGGGCCTGAACGTGCAGTATTACGGCCACGTGTATCTGCGCGACGTGAACATCTACAAGTCGGCACCAGTGCAGGTGACTCCGCTCAACGACATCAAGGACGACTTCATCATCACCGTGGTGCCCAAGAGCGCCACCGAATTTGAGTTTAACGTGGACGGCGGCGCGTGGAAGAAGGCCCACTTTGGCAACAAGGTGAGCACCGTCTACGGTCCGGTGGCCATCACCAAGACACCGGCATTCAACCCCGACGACCTGGCTCTGACCAAGGTGCGCATCTACACCACCCACGACATTGCCAAGGCGCTGGTGGCCAACCTCAGCGCCGAGAAGGCCGACAAGATGGCCAACGTGGTGCACCTGTCGCTCACATGCGACAACCACGACCTGGGCCTTGACGTGCTCAACGCCCTCATTGTGGCCTACAACCAGGAGGCCATAAGCGACAAGAACCGCGTGGCGCGCAGCACCGAGAACTTCATTGCCGACCGCATCGAGGCGCTGTCGAAAGACCTGAGCGGCGTGGACAGCCGCATTGCCGAGCTTAAAGTGGCCGGCGCGGGCGCAACCATGTTTGCCGACCCGTCGACCGGCGTGAAATATGTGGAAAACGTGTCGGACGCCGACATGCAGCTGCGCCTGGCCACCTACATTCGCGACCACCTGGCCTCGATGCACGGCACCGACCTGATTCCCAGCAACACCGGCATTGAAAACAGCGGCATCGAAAGCCAGATTAACCAATACAACGAGGCCATGCTGCGCTACCAGAAGATTGCCGCCACCTCGAGCAAGGAAAACCCCGTGATGGTGGAGCTGAGCAACTCGCTGAGCGCGATGAAGAGCAACATAATGCGCACCATCAACAGCTACATTCGCACCCTGAGCATGAAGCAGTCGACCGCCGTGGCCGAGAGCAACCGCGCCATTGGCGGCATGCAGTCGATGCCGTCGCAGGAGAAGGCCATAACCGAGGTCACCCGCCAGCAGAAAATCAAGGAGCAGCTCTACCTCTACCTGCTCAACAAGCGCGAGGAGAACGCCCTGCAGCTGGCCATCACCGAGCCCAACGCCAAGGTGGTGGAGAACGCCTCGGGCCCGGCTGCGCCCATAGCCCCGCGCGAGACGATGATAATGCTCACAGGCCTGGTGATAGGCCTTGCGCTGCCGGCAGTGGTGATATTCTTCATCTTCTGGATCTACTCGCTCGACACCACGGTGCACTCGCGCCGCGACATTGAAAACAACTGCGACATTCCCATCATAGGCGAGCTGCCGGCCAAGACCAAGGAGCAGGAAAAGAAGGAGATAGTGGTGACCGAAGACGGCCGCGACCGCGTGTCGGAGGCCCTGCGCATAGTGCGCAGCAACCTCGACTACATGACCGACACCAAGAGCGGCCACGGCGTGGTGATGCAGCTCACCTCCACCATGGCCGGCGAGGGCAAGAGCTTCGTGGCCATCAACCTGGCCCTTATCTGCGCCCACATTGGCAAGAAGGTGATAGCCGTGGACGTGGACCTGCGCAAGGGCCGCTTCTCGGAGTATGTGGGCATTGAAAACACAGGCGTGGGCCTCAGCGCCTACCTGAGCGGCAACGTCGACGACATCCACCAGGTGATAACCAAAGGCGTGCTGCACCCCAACCTCGACTTCATTAGCATCGGCGCCATTCCGCCCAATCCCACCAACCTGCTGATGAGCGACCGCTTCAAGCAGATGGTGGAGACACTTAAAAAGGAATACGACTACGTGCTGCTCGACACCGTGCCATTCGGCATCATTGCCGACGCCGCGCTCATCAACCGCTTTGCCGACCTCACCATATATGTGGTGCGCGACGGACGCATCGACCGGCGCTATCTGGCCGAGCTCGAGAAGATGAGCAAAGACCACAAGGTGAACAACCTCACCCTGCTGCTCAACGACATCAAAGTGGGCTCGAAGCGCTACGGATATGGCTACGGCGGCTACGGGTATGGATATGGTTACGGATATGGCTACGGCTACGGATATGGCTATGGCGACGACAGTGGCGACTCGCGCCGCAGCCACCGCAAGCGCCTACTGCGCCTGCGCCGCCGCTAACCCGCCTGCCACTGCACCCACAAGCATTGCAGCCGCCCCGCACCTGCCTACACATGATGGCGTGCGGAGCGGCTGCAACTGTTTGAAAACGCGATTCATAAAGTTGCGTATAAATCGGCTAATTTGCAGCAAATCGCGGCAGCCGTGGCATGCCACGTCCCTACAGTTTTCGCCGCTGTTTGGCGCATTCAGCCACACGCCTGCCGGCTTGCCCGCTACCGCTTCTTGAAGATGGCGTTGACTATGGCGCCGCCTATTTTGCGCTCGATGCCGCCACGCGTGGTGGGCACGCCGGTGGCTTTGGTGAACTCGCGCTTGATTTTGGTGATGCCCAGGGCGCGACGCCACGAGAAACTGAGGCCTGGAATTTTAGTATTGCTCATATACGTATTACATTTTTAGTTAATCAGCAAAAAGACTTTTTTCACCGCCAAAGTTATTCACTTCCCAGCAATAATGCAAACATTCAAAAAACATCTGCACAAAAATCTGTGGGTGCTTTCGGGCTGTGGGCGCTTGCACAGTCGGGCTCTTTTGGCTATCTTTGGGCAAGCCAAAAAAAACAAACTCGCATAAAAAGACGTACACAACATGAACAAGCAGCAATTAGCCAACAAGATATGGGCTTCGGCCAATAGGATGCGCTCAAAGATAGATGCCAATGAATATAAAGACTATATTCTTGGCTT
>CALBLR010000204.1 GCA_937896015.1 uncultured Prevotellaceae bacterium
GCCTGGAGCTTAAATCCCTGAAATTGGTGAGCAGCACCAGCCACAGCGGCCACGGCGGCACGGTGCCCTTCACCGACACAGTGACGGTGGAGCTGCCGCCGCTGCCCTACGGAGTGTATGTGATTGCCCCTGAATTTGAGCAGAACGGCAAAAGCGTTGGGCGCGAACGGCTGCAACGGACGCTGCTGCGCGTGCACAACATATCGGTGATGCAGTTCAACAGCAACAGCAAAGACGGCAACACGCTGGTGGCCGCCGACCTGAAGACAGGAGCGCCGATAAAAGGCGTGAAGGTGAGCAGCAAAAATGGCACAATTGGCACCACCGACGGCAGCGGCGTGCTGCATCTGGACAAAACGCAAAAAGGCTATGGCGGCAGTTGGCTGACCCTTAGCGCAGTTAAGGGTGATGACAAATTTTCGCCTGAATTCGAGGTCTATCGCGGCTATACAAACGCCTACGTGACTAAAGACGCCAGCCTGTTTACCGACCTGGCTATCTACCGCCCCGGCGAAAAGATGAAGTACAGCGGCATAGTGTACTGGGCCGACCAGCAAAACCGCCGCCCGTGCGAGGGCGAGCGCGTGACCGTGACACTCAGCGACCCCAACGGCAAGGAGGTGGCACGCGACAGCAGCATGGTGACCGATGCCTACGGCCGCATCGAGGGCACATTCGACGTGCCCACCGACCGCATGATGGGCACCTACCGACTTGAGATGCAACGGCAAGACAGCACCGTAATACAAAGCGCATCGGTGCAGGTGAGCGAATACAAGGCCCCGACATTTGCCGTGGAGCTGAAAGACGCCAAGCCGTCGTACAACAAGGGCCTGCCCGTAACCATCAAGGGTGAGGCCAAAACATACTCGGGCATGGCTGTGGCCGGCGCCAAAGTGAGCGTGAAGCTGTATCGCAGCGAATGGTCGTGGTGGTGGCGCGGCGGCTCGGACAATGACGACGTGGTGGGCGACACCACGGTGACCACCGACGAGAACGGACAGTTTGCCATCGAATATCCCGCCAGCATGTTTAACCCAAGCAGCGATGACACAGAGGCTGAGTGGAAGCGCACGTTCTACAGCTACCAATTCAAGGCCGAATGCACCGATGCAGCCGGCGAGACGCAGCATGCCGGCACAAACTTTGTGATAGGCAGCAAGCGCAGCGTGAGCCTCAAAAGCGACCAGGCCGACTTTGACGCCAGCAAGCCGGTGAAACTGCCAGCCACCTACAACTCCACCATCGAGGGCGACACCCGCGCGCAGTGCCTCTACAAGCTAATCGCCACCGGCGACGAAAAGAAGACTGTGGCCACCGGCAACTTCGACTCGGCCAACCCAGTGATCGACCTCACCCAAGTGCCGTCGGGAAAATACACGCTGCAACTTAGCGTGCTGGCCGACACCATGGCCGAGCCGAGCGAAGCCACAGTGACGCTGTTCCGCCTCACCGACTCAAAGGCTCCTGTAGACAACTGCCAGCTGTGGACGGCCGAGGCCGCCAGCCGTGTTGACAACGATGACACGGTACACATCACCATAGGCACATCAGTGCCGCAAAGTCACATCTACTACGTGGCCAGCGACCGCACTGGCGAGGTGGCCAGCGGCTGGCTCAACTACAAGCCCGGAATGCACGAGCTGAAGCTGCGGATTCCGGCTAAGGAAAACAACACGCTCAAGGTGTGCCTGGCATCGGTGTATGGCGGCGAGGTGATACAGCGCACGCTGCAATTTGAGTCGAAGGCTCACGCCCACGCCACGCAGCTGAAGGTGAGCAGTTTCCGCGACCGCATAGTGCCCGGCGCGCCCGAAAAGTGGCAGTTTCAGCTGGTGGACAACAACGGCAAGCCGGTGGCCGGCGCACTGATGCTTGAGGTGATCGACAAGGCCATAAACAGCCTCAATCCCAACGGGTGGTGGTTTAAGGCGCAATACACCAATCCATACAGCATAAACTACACCGACAACATCAACCCGACGCTGAACAGCTATTGCAACCCAGTGTCGTGGACAGGCCGCATGCTGAATTACTCTGGCCATGGCACACTGCCCATATTCAACTTGTATGGGCAGATGCCATTCTACTCATTCGACATGGGCGGCGGCATAAGGCCGCGAATGGCCATGGCAAACAAGGCGTTTGATTCAATAGAAGCATCCGGCGACATGATGCTCGCCGAAAACATAGTGGTGCGGAAGTACAAGAAGACGGATGCGGCAGCAAAGCGGCAACTCGACAATGTGGCCGTGCGCGAAAACGCAGTGAAGACAGCGCTGTGGCGGCCCATGCTCACCACCGACACCCAGGGCAACGCCTGTGTGGAGTTTGAAGCCCCGGCGCAGAGCACCACTTGGGTGCTGCAAGCCATAGCCTACGACGGCACCATGGCCAGCGACGTGATGACACGCGAGATAGTGGCGCAGAAGCCCATCATGGTAAAGCCCAGCCTGCCGCGCTTTGTGCGCCAGGCCGATGAAGTGACGCTAACCGCCAGCGTGCAGAACGCCAGCGACGCCGGCACAAGCGTGACGGCGGTGGCAGAAGTGTTTGACCCGCGCACGGGCAAGACCCTGGCCGAGCGCACCGTGGAGCGCGCACTGGCCCCAAAGGCAAGCGACACCGTGGGCATAGCCCTGACGGTGCCCGCCCAGCTGCCCTACGTGGGCTTCCGCATCCGCGCCACCGACGGCAGCTATGCCGACGGCGAGCAGTGCATGGTGCCCGTGCTGGCGGCAGAGTCGCCGGTGGTGGAGAGCACCCCATTCTACATCGACGCGGCCAAGCCACAGCTGGCTATGCAGCTGCCGCAGTTCAATAGCGGCTCGCGCGTGACGCTGGAATACTGCGACAACCCCGTGTGGTATTGCGTGCTGGCCCTGCCCACCATCTACAACGGCGAAAACAGCCACGTGGCCACCATTGTGGCCCACGACCTGTTTGCCGCCGCCGTGGCGCAAGGCACAGCCGCCAGCCACCCCGAAGTGGCCGCAGCCATAAGGCACTGGAGCAGCAGCGCCGACTCCACACTCACCTCAATGCTGCAGCGCAACTCCGACCTGAAGATAGGCACGCTGCTGGCCTCGCCATGGATAAGCGACGCCGAGCGGCAGACACTGCGCATGAGCCGCATTGCCGACCTGATTGACGCGCAAAAGGGCAAAGCCGCGGTCGACAAACTCGTTGACGCACTGGCCAACTTGCAGCAGCCTAACGGCGGCTTCACGTGGTTCAGCTATCCTGGCTGCTCGGCATCGGTGTGGACCACCGGCGAGGTGCTTGAGCTGATAGGCGAAACGCAGCAGTTGGGCTACCTCAAGGGCAACGACAAACTGGAGCAAATGGTGAAGCGCGCGCTGCAATACTACGACACGCAGACACTAAAACTCTACAAGCGGCAGACCAAGCGCCGGCCCAACGACCACAGCGGCTTCGGCACATATGCCTACACGCGCATGCTGTTTCCAAGCTACCCACTTGGCACCGAAAACGCAAGCATGCTGCAAAAGGTGATGCGCAGCCTCGCCAGCGAGTGGAAAGGCGCATCGCTCAGCGAGAAGGCCTTCACAGCCATGACACTGTGGCGCAACGGCAACAAGGCCGAAGCGCGCCGCATCACCGAGTCGATAAGGCAGTTTGCCACCACCAACGCCACCGGCATGCACTGGGACGCACTGAACAGCGGCGGCTGGTGGAGGCCAGACAAGGTGGCCGTGACAGCCACCATAATGCGCACACTTAGCGAAGTGGACGGGCGCAACGACGAAATCGACCAAGTGCGCAAATGGATGCTGCTGATGAAGCAAAGCAACGACTGGGGCTCGTCGAGTCTCGCCGCCGATGCCGTGCAGGCTCTTTTGGCCACAGGCAGCAATTGGACTGACAGCGACGGCAGCGCCACAGTGACCGTGGGCGGCAAGGCGGTGGACATGGGCTTCACCGACAAGATTCTGGGCTATGGCCGCGTGACGCTCGATGCCTCAGCGGCCGGACAGCAGCTGGAAGTGACTCGCAGCGGCCAAGGCCCGGCATGGGGAGCGGTGTTTGCCCAGTATCAGGCCCCGATGACGCAGGTGAAAGCCGCCAAGACGGCCGACATCGAGGTGAAGAAGCAGTACCTGGTGTATGGCGCGGGCGGCAAACTCACCCCGGCCACCACACTGCGCGTGGGCGACAAGGTGCAGGTGCGCACCACCATAAAGCTGACCAAGGACGCAAGTTTCGTCACCCTGGCCGACGAGCGCGCCGCCTGCCTCGAGCCGGCTGACCAGACGTCGGGCTACCGCTGCTCGAACGGCGAATGGTATTACCTGGAGAGCAAAGACTCGATGACCAACGCATTCTTCCACAGTCTGGGCAAAGGCACCCACGTGCTGAGCTACGACGCCTACGTGACAGCACCAGGCACATTCAACTCGGGCATCGCCACGGTGCAGTGCCAGTATGCGCCGCAAGTCACGGCCCACAGCGCCGGAGCAAAACTGAAAGTGACCAGATAAGACTATGGCATTGAACTACGCTAAGCCCGCCGAGCAAAACCACTCGACGGGCTTAACTTTTGCCGTTTTAGCTTAAAATGTGCGACTTTAATTGTCGCAACCAATATTAAGTGATAATTTTGCAGCAGTATGCTCACACTGCAACTGCTCATATCCACCATCGACGCCGGCATCGAGGGCGTGCCGCACATGCTGCTGGCGCCCATCGAGGGCGTGAGCTATGTGGTGTCGTGGCAAATGACGGGCGGAACACGCCTTGACCAGTGCCCGCAACTGCTGCTCATGCGCCCCGATGTGAAGCTGCTCACCATGCACCAGCGCGGCCTGAGCCGCAACCGCAACCACTGCATCGACCACGCCTCGGCCGACGTGTGCCTGGTGTGCGACGACGACTGCCGCTACACAGCCGCACGGCTGCGCAAAGTGGCGGAGGCGTTTGAAGACGATCCCGAGCTCGACATGGCCACTTTTGAGACCACGGTGGCCGGAAAGAATACTGGCAAAGCATATCCGCGTGAGGCCACAGTGCTGAAGCGCCGGCTGCCCAAAGGCTACTATCTGACATCGATGGAGCTCGCCTTCAGGCTGAGTTCGGTCAAGGCCAACGGGCTGCGCTTTGACGAGGAGCTGGGCCTTGGCAGCCCCATGCTGTGGTGTGGCGAAGAGGAGCTGCTGCTGCACGACGCCATAATGAAGGGGATGAAGTGCAAGTTTTTCCCCACAGTGATTGTCGACACGGCCACTCCCACCACAGGCTCGACGCGCGCCACGCTGCCGCAGGTGATTATGGGCCGCGGAGCATTTTTGGGCATCGTCCACCCCCACACGCGCCACCTGCGCGCTCTAAAGATAGCCCTCACATTGCACCGCCAGCACGGAGTGCCCGTGCTGGCCACACTGCGCCACCTGCTGGCGGGCATGGCCTATTACCGCCGCATGGCGGCCAAGCGCTAAACCATGTGATGCTCAGCGAAGTAGCGCCATAGCGGAGCGGCCATCAGGGCCTGCTTCATTTCATCGCGCACCAGCATGCCCAGCACGTCGTCGGGCTTCATGAGCAGCATCTGCACATCTTCGGTGGCATCGAGATGCTGCGTGCCCGTGGGCTGCACACCAGTGGCCACAAAGCAGTGGGTGAGGTTGTTGCAAGTGCTTGGGTTCTGCCCTATAGTCATCAGTTGGCGCCACTCGCCGCCAGTGCATCCCGTCTCTTCAAGCAATTCGCGCTTGGCCGCCTGCAGCGGCGACTCACCCTTCTCTATCACCCCCGCGCACAGCTCGGTGGAGACGATCTGCAGGGCATAGCGGTATTGGCGCACCATCACCATCATGCCGTCGGCCGTGAGGGCAATCACATTCACCCAGTCGGGATATTCCAGCACATAATATTCCGGATGTATGCGGCCGTCGGGCAGCATGGCGCGGTCGCGGCGCGCAGTGAGCCACGGGCGGCGAATGAGGTACTCGCTGCTGAGCGTGGTCCACTTCTTTATCTCTTTGGTCATAGCTGATTCAATTATTGGTTTTGCGACTGTAAAGATAGCTAAAAATGTGATGCAACGGCGCTGAAAGAGAAAAATTGCTTGCCGGTGCAAAAATCGTTGCGAAATAATTGGATTTGATGAAAAGGTGATATATCTTTGCCGTGAATAATCAAAAAAGTTGTATC
>CALBLR010000205.1 GCA_937896015.1 uncultured Prevotellaceae bacterium
CAAGTGCCTCATCCACCTCGACAAAATCGACGGCAAGCTGCTCATAACCTCGGTTATCGACAATCTGCTGAAGGGCGCCAGCGGCACTGCGGTGCACAACATGAACCTGCTTTTCGGCCTGCACGAGAAGGTGGGACTCATGCTCAAGCCGTCGGCGTTCTAAAAAAAAGTTTAATGCAAAGAACTTAGAAACCAGAAATGAAATTATTCGACGTATATCCATTATATGACATCGAGATAGTGAAGGGCCGCGGCTGCTACACCTACGACACCAATGGCACCGAATATCTCGACCTTTATGGCGGCCATGCCGTGATTTCGGTGGGCCACAGCCACCCCCACTACGTGGAGGCCATAATCAACCAGGCACAGAAACTGGTGTTTTACAGCAACTCGGTGATAAATTCACTCCAGCAGCGCCTGGCCGACAAGCTGGGCCAAGCCTCGGGCTATGACGACTATCAGCTGTTTCTCGTCAACTCTGGCGCCGAGGCCAACGAGAATGCGCTGAAGCTCGCCTCGTTTCACACGGGCAAAAAACGTATATTGGCGTTCAGCAAGGCTTTCCACGGCCGCACATCGCTTGCCGTTGAGGCCACCGACAACCCCAAGATCAAAGCCCCGGCCAATGTGAGTGGCAACGTCACCTTTGTGCCGTTTAACAGCATCGAGGCCGTGAATGCCGAGATTGCCAAGGGCGATGTGGCGGCTGTAATCATCGAGGGCATTCAGGGTGTGGGCGGAATCCAAATCCCCAACGACGACTTCCTGCGCCAGCTGCGCCAAGTCACAGCCCAGAGCGGCGTGGTGCTGATTCTCGACGAGATTCAGAGCGGCTATGGCCGCACGGGCAAGTTCTTCGCCCACCAGTATGCCGGCATCCGCCCCGACATAATCACCATGGCCAAGGGAATAGCCAACGGCTATCCCATGGGTGGCTTGCTCATCAGCCCCATGTTCAAGCCCGTGTATGGCGAGCTGGGCACCACATTCGGCGGCAACCACCTGGGCTGCGCCGCAGCCTGCGCCGTGCTCGACATTTTCGAGAGTGAGCATCTGGTGGACAACGCGCGCCGTGTGGGCGAGCACCTTATGGCCGAACTTAAGAAGATTCCTCAAATCAAGGAGGTGCGCGGCCGCGGCCTGATGATAGGCATGGAGTTTGACTTCCCGGTGAAGGAACTGCGCTCGCGCCTCATCCACGAGCAGCATGTGTTCACCGGCGCAAGCGGCACAAATGTGCTGCGCCTGCTGCCGCCGCTGGTGCTCACCACCGGGCAGGCCGACGAGTTTGTGTCGCGCCTGAAGCGGCTTTTATAGCGGTTATTAAAAAAATTAACTATATTTGTGGGGCAATTGTGCAGTGTGCGCAATTGCCCCGCGTTATTTCAATAAAAACTACTGAAGAATGAAAATAGGAATCATAGGGGCCGGCAACATGGGCGGAGCCATTGCCCGCGGCTTGGCCGCCGGAAGCAAGGTGGCTGCGGCCGACATCACGGTGTGCTCGCCCAACCGCCGCGGCGAGCTCGACGCCCTCAAGGCCGAGTATCCCGACATTAATGTGAGTGTTGACAATGAGGCCGCCGTGAGCGGCACCGACATGATAATACTGGCCGTGAAGCCATGGCTGCTCGACGAGGTGATGGACGCCTTGAAGATGAAGATTGACTTCGGCCGCCAGATGCTGGTGTCGATAGTGGCCGGAGCCACGCTTGAGCAGCTTGCCGACTATGCGTATGCCGGCAAGGCGGCTGTGTTTCAGCTTATTCCAAACACTGCTATCAGCGTGCACCAGAGCATGACCTTCATTGCCGCCCGCGGAGCCAGTCCCAAGAAGATTGCCGCCGTCGAGGGCATATTTGGCGAGCTGGGCCAGACCATGGTGGTGGATGAGCGCCAGATGCCCGCATGCATGGCGCTGGCCTCGTGTGGCATAGCCTATGTGATGCGCTACATCCGCGCAGCCAGCGAGGGTGGGGTGGAGCTTGGCCTGCCGGCCGACACCGCCAAGCAGATAGTGATGCAGACCATGACCGGAGCCGTGGAGCTGCTGCGCGCCACAGGCAGCCACCCCGAGGCTGAGATCGACAAGGTGACCACCCCCGGCGGACTCACCATCAGGGGCCTTAACGCCATGGAGGCAGGCGGCTTCACCGCCAGTGTGATAGCCGGGCTCAAGGCCTCGCGCTGAAATTGTATGTTGTGACACCGTAAAAAAAGATAACACGTATTATGTCAGTCAACAAAGTGATATTGCTGGGCAACGTGGGCCTCGACCCCGAAATCAGTTATCCTCAAAAGGGCCAGACTCTGGCCCGTGTGCGCCTTGCCACCAGCGAGCGCGCCTACGTCAACCAGAACGGGGTGCAGGTGCCTGAGCGCACCGAGTGGCACACCATAGTGGTGTGGGGCAAGCAGGCCGAGGTGGTGGAGCGCTATGTGCGCAAGGGCTCAAAGCTGTATGTGGAGGGTAAGATGCGCACCCGCGCCTATGAGGATCGCAACCAAATAAAGCGCTATGTCACCGAGGTGTATGCCGACGTCATCGAGCTTTTGGGCTCGCCGCGTGCCACCGCGCCTCAGCAGTAGTGGAAAAACCGCTCCGGCTCTACACAAAAAATGTTAAGCCGCGGCACATTGTTGAATGATTTCACTACCTTTACACAAAATAGCCGCACGCGGCATGAGAAATCTAAGATATAATTAACGGATTGCAATAATCTTAACGACTTTTATTGTTATGAAAAAGAATTTGATTTTCACCTGCGCCGCAGCCGGAGTGCTCGTGCTCACGGGCTGCAGCAAGAAGATGGGAGAGTTCAAGGCCGAAAACTTCTCGGTAAATCCCACGCCTCTCACCGTGGTGGGCGAGAAAGTGCCCGCCACCGTCACTGCCAACATCCCGCAGAAGTTTTTTGTGAAAAACGCCGAGCTCACCATTACACCCACGCTGGTGTATGGCGACCAGGAGGCCACTTCCACACCCTATGTGGTGCAGGGCGAGAAGGTGCGCGGCAACTATCAGGTGGTGCCCTATGAAACCGGAGGCACGCTCACCATTCCCGCAAGCTACACCTACAGCCCCGACATGATGAACAGCGACCTGTGGCTCGACTTCAAGGTGCAGCAGGGCAAAAAGACCTATGCGCTGCCGCGCGTGAAGGTGGCCAACGGCGTTGTGGCCACTTCTACCATGGCCGATGCCGCAACGGTGACTCCTGCCATCGCCCCCGACAAGTTCCAGAAGGTGATCAACGAGAAATACACCGCCGACATCAAGTTCCTCATCAACCAGACCAACGTGCGCGCCAGCGAGCTGCGCCAGCAGGCTCTGAAAGACCTGCACAAGACTGTGAAGGAAGCACAGACCGACGACAAAAAACAGGTGGAGGGCATCAACATCTCGTCGTATGCCTCTCCTGAGGGCGGTGTGAAACTCAACACCCGCATCGCATCGGGCCGTGAGGACAACACCAAGAAGTACCTCAACAGCCAGCTCAAGAAAAACGGCATAAAGGAAGCAGGCGAGCTCACCGCCGACTTCACCGCTCAAGACTGGGACGGCTTCCAGAAGCTGGTGTCGGAAAGCAACATTCAGGACAAGGACCTCATTCTCAGTGTGCTTTCGATGTATAAGGACCCCGAGACCCGCGAGCGTGAAATCCGCAACCTCTCGTCGGTGTTCGACCAGCTGGCCAAGGAAGTGCTGCCGCAGCTGCGCTACTCGCGCCTCACTGCCTCGATCAACACCATTGGCAAGACCGAGGAGGAGATGAAGGCCGCATACGAGAGCGATCCCTCATCGCTCACCGCCGAGGAGCTGCTGTACTACGCCAACACCCTCAAGAGCAATGCCGACCGCCAGGCTGCCTACAAAAAGTGTGCCGAGCTGTATCCCAACGACTACCGCGCCTACAACAACCTGGGTCTCACCGAATATGAGGCAAAGAACTACTCTGCCGCCAAAGACGACTTTGCCAAGGCTCTGCAGCTGAATCCGCAAAGCAGCGAGGCCAAGATGAACCTGGGCCTCTGCTCGCTGCTCGACGGCAACTATGCCGACGCCAACCAGAAGCTGGGCAGCGCCGCAGGCGTTAAGGAACTTGGCGATGCCCTGGGTGTTTACTACCTGAAGACGGGCGACTACAATGCCGCTGTGCGCGCCTTCGGTGACTCTAAGACCAACAATGCCGCTCTGGCTCAAATCCTCACCAAGGACTACAGCTCGGCAAGCAGCACGCTGGCCTCTGTTGCCAATCCCGACGCCACCACCTACTATCTGATGGCAGTGCTCGGCGCCCGCACCAACAACGAGCAGATGACGCTCAGCAACCTCAAGCAGGCCGTGCGCCTCGACAGCTCGCTGGCTGCCAAGGCTGCCAAAGACCTCGAATTCGCCAAATACAACCTGTCGGGCATCAACTAAGCCGCCCCACAGCAATCCAGCATAAGGCAGGCCGCGCAACCCACCTCGGTTGCGCGGCCTGCTGCGTTTTTTGGGGGCTAATCCCGTCCCGCTACTTGGCGGTGAAGAAGTGGAACACAGCGTTGCCAAGGCCGGGATATCCGGCTTTGGTCCTGAACACCCAGCCGGGAATCACAAAGCCGTATTCGCGTCCCGGCTCGGTCTTTACAAATACCGATATTATGCGGCGGTCCTTGTCCATCTTCACGCCCGTAAGGTCGGGCATAATGTCTTTGTTGCCATTGTAATAGTTCATTCCGAATCCTCCCATGGCGTCGGGCTTGTCGAGATACACCTTCACCTCAAACCGGTCGGAGGCTGTCACGTCGCGAGCGTCCTTGGGCAGCGATGTGCCTATGATTGTGATTTGGTTGCGCCTAAGGTCGAGGTAGTCTTGCTTGACGTCGGCATTGTTCACCGTCTCCACAATCTTGGGGGCGAACTGTGCCAGGGTGGCATACTGGCTGCGGTTCTCGCGGTAGGCCGTCAGTGCGTTGGTCAGCTCGCGGAAAAACAGGAATCCGCTTGCCACTTGGCCGCTGATTGAGGCTTCAACCGCGAGGCTGTCGCCGGCCGTGGTGGCGTGGGCCAGCGCATATTGCGTCTCCACTCCGCGCACCATCGACTCGCGCAGCACCGTGCCTCCGCCGGCATACGCACGCGCTTGCAGCTCTTCCTTCATCAGCTCGGCCGTGAGCTGCGCGTTTCCGTTGAACTGCTGCAGGTGCTGGTCAATTATGGGGTTGCAGGTGGGGTGCGAGAATTCATGCACTATAAGGCTCTCGAGGTTGTGAAACACTGGCACTCCGGCCTCGTCCAGGTTGCTGCAGCCAATTATCACCACCGACTCCTCGGGCTGTCCGGCACAGTGGAGCGTGGTGCCATAGTTGCCATAGTTTAGCAGGCTCACTGCGATGTGTCCGCGAATGGGGCCGCCAAAGAAGTCCTCGAGCCACTTCAGGTCAACATTCGAAATCATCGATTTGGCATTGGCCACCACCTTGCTGTAGAACGGCTGTTGCGACACATAAAAGTCGTGGAAGCCGCTGCGGCGGTACACGTCGTCCATCAGCCGGGCCATCTCGGCGTCCTGCCCGGTGTGCCAGCGGCTCTCGTATTTGGCCACGTCTGCCCCCGGCCGCAGCGTGAAGTGGCCGTCGCTGATGGCGGTGTGCGTGGCAAACGTGGCCACGGCATCATAGCTCAGTCCTTGCGCCCCGCGCAGCTCGTTGAGCCTTGCCACCGCCTTGTGGCTCTTGAAGGGGGCCATCATCGAGTCGATGGCCGCCACATACTTTTTGTTGAGGTTATACACATATTCCTCGAAGCCTGCGAGGCGGCACATGGCGCTCACAAACTCCACATTCTCGTCCACCGTAACTTCGATGGCCGATGCGTGCAAGCCCATAATAAGGCAAATTGCAAGAATTAATTTTCTCATGCAGTTACGTTAGTTATGTTATGATAATAAAAAAGTTGCTGACATTAATACGCACAGCGAGGGCAAATATAAACAAAAAAACGCCGCCCGGCAACTAAAAAAGTGCCGGGCGGCGTGTGATGCGTAATGCCGATTTCATGCGGCTACAGCAGCGAAATCAGCTCATCTATCTGCTCGTCGGTGGTGGCCCAAGTGGTGGCGAAGCGAATCACGTGGTGACTGTTGCCCACGCCTTCAATCACGTTGAAGCCCACACGCT
>CALBLR010000206.1 GCA_937896015.1 uncultured Prevotellaceae bacterium
CGGCGCCGACAAGGCTCCCGTGATTGACTATCAGTTTGGCTCGCTGCGCGACGACTTCGACTTCGGTTCGGTGCTCTTCTTCTGCGGCAAGTGCTTCAAGAAGGCTGCCGAGGCCATGAAGGCCGACTATGAGTTCGCCGGCCTCTACGACGTGCGCCTCAAGCTGTCGCAGTTTGGCAAAATCACTCACATCAACGAGTACCTCTACAGCGACGTTGAGCTCGACACTCGCAAGAGCGGCGAGAAGATATTCGACTACGTTGATCCCAAAAACCGCGGCCGCCAGATCGAGATGGAGGCTGCCTGCACCGAGCACCTGAAGGAAATCGGCGGCTACCTGGCTCCCACCAAGGTGGTCGACGGCAAGGAGGTGCCCAACTTCGAGCACATCGAGTTCAACCGCGGCGAGTTTGAGGTTGAGGCCACAGTGATGATTCCTGTGCGCAACCGCATCCGCACCATTCGCGACGCCATCAAGTCGGTGCTCAACCAGAAGTGCGACTTCAAGTTCAACCTTATGGTGGTTGACAACTTCTCGACCGACGGCACCCGCGAGGCCATCGATGAGTTCAAAGACGACCCGCGCCTCATCCACATCATCGCCGACTACTACGACATGGGCATCGGCGGCTACTGGAACCTTGCCGCCCACCACGAGAAGGCCGGTAAGTTCATCGTGCAACTCGACAGCGACGACATGTATAAGGACGAGAACACACTCGCCACTATGGTCAACGCCTTCTATGAGCAAAACGTGGCAATGGTTGTAGGCACCTACATGATGACCGACATCGACGGCAACATGATTGCCCCGGGCATCATCGACCACAAGGAGTGGACACCCGAGAACGGCCGCAACAACGCTCTGCGCATCAACGGCCTCGGCGCTCCGCGCGCATTCTACACCCCCGTGCTGCGCGACGTTAAGATTCCCAACACCAGCTATGGCGAGGACTACGCTCTGGGCCTGAACATCTCGCGCCACTTCCAGATTGGCCGCGTCTACACTCCCGTGTATCTGTGCCGCCGCTGGGACGACAACAGCGACGCATCGCTCGATGTGGTGAAGATGAACAACAACAACCTCTACAAAGACCGCATCCGCACATGGGAGCTCGAGGCTCGCGTGGCAATGAACAAGAAGAAATAATTCTTTACTACAAAGCAGCTTAATGTGTAAGAAACCCGGTTGGACCCGTGCGGTCCAACCCGAGTTTCTTATTCTGATATTTTCATCAAGGCGCAAAGCGCAACTATCTACACAACATTGATTATGAACTATTCTGACGAGACCGACAGCCTGATTTCGCGCCAGTTGCTTAACTGGCCTTTGGTGGCGCGCAACTATGCCGCGCTCGAGCGGGTGAGCACGCGCACTCTCGACGTGGGCGGCTCGCAGGTGGTGCTGCAATTCAATCCCGAGCGCATTCGCTCGAGCGCAGCATCGGTCGACGCGGCATCGCTCAAGGCGCGCAAGTGCTTTCTGTGCAGCGAAAACCAGCCCCGCGAGCAGGAAATGATCGACTGGCACGGCCTGTATAAAATCCAGGTCAATCCTTACCCGATATTTCCGCGTCATCTCACCATAGCTTGCCAGCGGCACACTCCGCAGCTCATAGCCGGCCGCATAGGCCACATGCTGCGCCTGGCTGCCGACCTGCCCAAGTTCGTGCTGTTCTACAACGGCCCGCACTGTGGAGCCTCGGCTCCCGACCACATGCACTTCCAGGCCGGCAACAAGGGCTTCATGCCGATAGTCGACGAGGCCGCCAGCGCTCCGCGCCGCCGTGTAATGGAGCTGGGCAACTGCACAATCGACCTTGTCGACACCCTTGCCCGCCGTTTCTTCATCTTGGATTCAGACAGTGTCGATAGCGCCGAGGCCGCATTCCAGGCGTTGCAGCAGGCGATGCCCGTGCCTGCCGGCGACAGCGAGCCGATGCAAAACCTGCTGTGCTGGCATGCCGATGGGCAGTATCACATCATCGTGTTTCCGCGCACGCGCCACCGCCCCTCGTGCTACGGCCAGGGCGAGGGCCAGTTCACGCTGAGCCCGGCCTCGGTCGACATGGGCGGGGTTATGGCGGTGCCCGTTGAACGCGACTTCAATGCGCTCACCCCCGGCATTGTGGCCTCGATATTCGATGAGCTTTGCGTCACCGCCCGTGGCGCCGATGAAATAATCAGTGCAATGCGCCGCCATTGAGCGGCTTTGCAGGCTGAAACAGTATTTTTGTAAACAAAACGACTTTAACACTTAAATATGCATATGTCACAAGTGCCTCAAGTGAGAGTGGGCATCATGAATGAGCCCGAAGTTGAGTTTGTGCTCAACGGCGATTATAAGGTGAATGGCGCGGTGTGCAGCGGCAGCCAGAAGGCTGTGTGCGTCAATGGTAAAATAGAGTGGGGCGGACGCGAGTATGACGACCTCCTGTTTGAACCCGTCGACGCTGCCTCCGGCTCGTTCACGCTCAAGGGCGTCACCATCGGCGTCAGCTTCCACTGGAAGCGCAAAGAGGATCAGAGCTTCAGCGGCTCGCTCCACTTTATTGTGGAGAGCGGCCGCCTCACGCCCATCAATGTGCTTCCTGTGGAAGACTATCTGCTGAGCGTGATCTCGTCGGAGATGAGCGCCAAGGCGTCGCTCGAGCTGCTCAAGGCCCACGCCGTGATTTCGCGCAGCTGGCTGCTGGCGCAAATCCATAAGGAAGACGCCGCCCCCAAGGGAGCCGATGTGCGCCTGGGCGACAGCGCGCAGGTGAGCACGCCCGGCGAGGAAATCAAGTGGTGGGACCGCGACGACCATGTGAACTTCGACGTGTGCGCCGACGACCACTGCCAGCGCTACCAGGGCATCACGCGTGCCTCCACCGAGACGGTGCGCCAGGCCATCAAGGCCACTTGGGGCCAGGTGCTGATGTACGACGGCAAGCTGTGCGACGCCCGCTTCTCGAAGTCGTGCGGCGGTGTGCTCGAGGAGTTTGAAAACTGCTGGGAGCCCACCCACTATCCCTACCTTGAAGCCCGCCGCGACAGCGACAACGAGAACGACTTCCCCGACCTCACTTGCGAGGACAACGCAGCCGAGTGGATTCTGTCGAGCCCGCAGGCCTACTGCAACACCAGCGACCCCGCCATTCTGTCGCAGGTGCTCAACGACTACGACCAGGAGACCAAGGACTTCTACCGCTGGAAGGTTGAGTACACCCAAGACCAGATTGCCGACCTCGTGCGCCGCCGCACCGGCGACGACTATGGCCGCATCAAGGACTTGCAGCCTGTGGCGCGCGGCACTTCGGGCCGCCTCTACAAGCTGAAAATAGTGGGCGAGAAGCTCACCAAGACCATTGGCAAGGAACTGGCCATACGCTACGCCCTCAGCGAGAGCGCGCTCTACAGCTCGGCCTTTGTGGTCGAGAAGCACGATGTGGCGGCCGACGGCTACCCGGGCAAGTTTGTGCTGCGCGGAGCCGGTTGGGGCCACGGTGTGGGCTTGTGCCAGATTGGCGCCGCCGTGATGGGCGCCAAGGGGTTCGGCTACAAGGAAATCCTGCTCCACTACTTCATTAACGCTAACATCATTAAACAATATTAAAAGCAATGAACAACCAGATAAGTAATTACAGAAACCCTTGGTGGTGGGTGCCAACCCTCTACTTCGCCGAGGGTGTGCCATATTTTGTGGTCAACAACATTTCGGTGATGATGTTCACCAAGATGGGTGTGCCTAACGGCGACATGTCGTTCTTCACCACCCTGCTTTATTTCCCGTGGTTCCTGAAGGGCATTTGGGGCCCGATGGTGGATGTGGTGAAGACCAAGCGATGGTGGATCACCACCATGCAGATTCTCATGACCGTTCTGCTTGTGGCCCTCACAGTGACGCTGCCATCGCCCTCGCTCGAGACCATCAAGGCCGGCGACACCCCCATCAGCATGTTCATGGTCACGCTGGTGCTGTTTATCATAGCGGCATTCGCCTCGGCCACCCACGACATCGCTGCCGACGGCTACTACATGCTGGCCCACAGCCCCAGCAGCCAGGCGGCCTTCATTGGCATCCGCAGCACGGCCTACCGCATCGCGTCGGTGTTTGGCCAGGGTGTGCTTGTGGCCATAGCCGGTTGGGTTGAGGCCGGCGACCCCGCCCGCATCACCATGTCGTGGCGGATAACGCTGGGCGTGAGCGCTGTGGTGTTCTTCCTCATCACCCTCTACCACATATTCGTGCTGCCCCGCTCGGCCGACGACCGTCCGCGCGTCAGCACCGATGGCCCCAACAACGGCATGAGCGAGTTCTTCCAGTCGTTTGCCTCGTTTGTAAAGAAGCCGGGCTTCCTGCTGGCAGTGGCCTTCATGCTGCTCTACCGCCTGCCCGAGGGCTTCCTCATCAAGCTGTGCATGCCCTTCCTTGTGGCCGACCAGGCTAAGGGCGGCCTCGGCCTTCCCACCGAAATGGTGGGCATCGTGTATGGCACGTTTGGCGTGATTGCCCTGCTTGCCGGCGGCATTGTGGGCGGCGTCTACGCCTCGAAGGTGGGCCTCAAAAAGTCGCTTTGGTGGATGGCCGCAGGCATGACTCTGCCGTGCCTCACGTTTGTGTATCTGGCACTTGAGCAGCCCACCAGCAACATCATCATCACCATTGCACTGTGCATCGAGCAGTTTGGCTATGGCTTCGGCTTCACAGCCTACATGCTCTATATGATGTACTTCTCCGAGGGCGAGTTCAAAACTTCGCACTATGCCATCTGCACCGCCTTTATGGCTCTCAGCATGATGCTGCCCGGTTTCGTGGCCGGCTACATTCAGGAGGCCATTGGCTACGTCAACTTCTTCTGGATGGTGATGGCGTGCTGCGTTGCCACTTTGGTGGTAACATACCTCGTCGACCGCAAAATCGACCCCAACTACGGGCGCAAGTAAACGAATCAACTTAAACTACAAACAACGAAGAGAACAATAAAAAATATGAAGAAATATATTCTGGCCCTTGTGGCAGCCCTTGTGGCGCTGTGTGGCAGCGCAGCCGTGAAAACGGGCATCGAGGTGCTGCGCGACGGCGGCTTCAAGCAGCTGCAGGGCAAGCGCGTGGGTCTTGTCACCAACCCCTCGGGCGTCGACAGCCAGCTCAAGTCCACAGTCGATATCCTAAACGAGGCCCCTGGCGTGAAGCTGGTGGCCCTCTACGGCCCTGAGCACGGCGTGCGCGGCAACGCCCACGCTGGCGACGCTGTGAGCGACGCAGTCGACCCCAAGACTGGCGTGAAGACTTATTCGCTGTATGGCAAAACCCACAAGCCCACTCCCGAGATGCTTAAGGACATCGACGTGCTTGTCTACGACATTCAGGACATAGGCTGCCGCAGCTACACATTCTATGCCACCATGGGCATGTGCATGGAGGCCTGCGCCGAGCAGGGCAAGGAGTTTATGGTGCTCGACCGCCCCAATCCGCTGGGCGGCAACAAGGTGGAGGGCAATCTGGTGGAGAAGGGCTTCTTCTCGATGGTGAGCAAGTATGCCATTCCCTACCTCTACGGCCTCACCCCCGGCGAGCTGGCCACCTACCTCAACGAGGAGGGCGTGACAGCCAAGAAGGCAAAGCTCACCGTGATCCCCATGCAGGGCTGGACCCGCAGCATGAAGTATCGCGACACGGGTCTGCCATGGGTGCTGCCCTCGCCGCAGGTGCCCACTCCCGAGCATGCTGCCTTCTACGCCGTGTCGGGCGTGGTGGGCGAGCTCTACGCCTTCAACACCGGCATTGGCTACACTCTGCCATTTGAGTGCTTCGCCGAGACCTACATCAACGCCGACAGCCTGGCCGATGCAATGAACGCCCTGCATCTGCCCGGCTACAGCTTCCGCCCCATCAACTACAAGCCCTTCTTCAAGGTGGGCCCCGAGGCGTCGAAAGAGCTTAAAGAGGTGCATGGCGTGCAGGTCTATATCACCGACCTCGACAAGGCCGACCTCACTCTGTGCCAGTTCTACTTTATGCAGGTGGTGCACGAAATGTATCCCAACGCCAAAATCTTCGATGCCAACGCCAACCGCGGCTATGGCATGTTCGACAAGGTGATGGGCACCGACCAGATTCGCCTGCGCTTTTCCAAGCGCTACAAGGTGGCCGACATCATCGACTACTTCAACAAAGACGTTGAGGCCTTCAAGGCCAAGTCGAGCAAATATTACCTGTATCACTAACATCCCGGCCACCCCCATATAATATAGTAATCCTAATTGTGTGAGTTTAATGAACGAAAAGTATAAATCATATCTGTCGGCCATATCCGAGTTCATTCCAAAAGACCGGATATACACCGACGACCTGCGATGCCTCGCCTGGGGCACCGATGCGGGATTCTACCGCAACATACCCCAGGTGGTGGTGCGCAGCAGCAGTGAAGAGGAGGTGTCGCGCCTGCTCGCCATTGCCGACAAAATGCGCCTGCCCGTCACATTCCGCGCGGCCGGCACAAGCCTGTGTGGCCAGACCAACACCGACTCCATACTGATTGTGGCCGGCAAAAACTGGGAAGGCTACACAGTGGCGCCCGACGCCAAAAGCATCACCATGCAGCCAGGCCTTGTGGGCAAGAGGGTTGACGACATTCTGCGCCCCTACGGACGCGTGTTCACCCCCGACCCCGCATCGAAAAACTCTGCCATGGTGGGCGGCATTGTGTTCAACAACGCCTCGGGCATGAGCTGCGGCACGCATGCCAACAGCGACCGCGAACTGCAGTCGATGCGCATAGTGCTGGCCGACGGCACTGTGCTCGACACCGGCAGCGAGCAGAGCCGCGCCGACTTTGCCCGCACCCACGCCGCGTTTGTCAAGGCCATCGAGCAGCTGCGCGACGAGGTGCTGGCCGACCCGGCCCTGGTGGAGCGCATCAAATACAAGTACTCCATCAAAAACGTCACGGGCCTCAACCTGGCGCCCTTTGTGCGCTTCACCGACCCCTTCGACATCATCACCCACCTTATGGTGGGCTCGGAGGGTACGCTGGGCTTCGGCAGCCAGTTCACAATGTCTACCGGTCACCTCTACCCATGCTCGGCCAGCGCCATGCTCTACTTCAAGTCGATGCGCAAGGCCTGCGAGGCCATATTGGCTCTGAAGGCGGCCGACTCGGTGGAGTGCGCCGAGATGCTCGACAAGAAGTCGCTGGCCTCGGTCAACGACACCACCGGCCCCGACCTCACCGCGGTGCTCATACGCACCTCGGCCGACACCAAGCAGCAGCTCAGCGCCAACGTGGCTGCCATCAGCAAGGTGCTTGAGGGCTTCGACCTGTATGTGCCCGCGCACTTCACCGACAAGCCTGAGGAGTATGGCAAGTATTGGGCCATACGTTCGGGCATTTTCCCCAGCGTGGGCGGCACGCGCCCCCTCGGCACCACGGTGCTCATCGAGGACGTGGCCTTCCACATCAACGACCTGCCCGACGCCACCGACGACCTGGCCAAGATGCTGGTTGACTTCGGATATGACGACAGTTGCATCTACGGCCACGCCCTGGAGGGCAACTATCACTTCATCTTGTCGCAGTCGTTCGACACCCCCGAGGAGGTGCAGCGCTACGAGCGCCTGATGCGCGCCATAGTGAGCCTTGTGATCGACAAATACGACGGCTCGCTCAAGGCCGAGCACGGCACGGGCCGCAACATGGCCCCGTTTGTCAAGAAGGAGTGGGGCGAGAAGGCCTACGGCATCATGCGCCGCGTGAAGCAGCTGTTCGACCCCAACGGCATCCTCAACCCAGGCGTCATCTTCAACGACGACCCCGACTGCTTCATAAAGCACTTCAAGCCCATGCCCATCACCAACGACCACGTGAACAAGTGCATCGAGTGCGGCTTCTGCGAGGTGAATTGCGTGAGCTGCGGCTTCGGCCTGTCGTCGCGCCAGCGCATAATAGTGCAGCGCGAAATCTCGCGTCTCAAGGCCACTGGCGAGGATCCCGACCGCCTCGCGCGGCTTGAGCAGCAGTATAAGTACTACGGCAACGTGACCTGCGCCGCCGACGGTCTGTGCAGCACCTCGTGCCCCATGCACATCAATGTGGGCGAGATGACCCACGACCTGCGCGCCCAGGCTCTGCCCAAGGACAGTATGGGCTACAAGGCTGGCGCCATGGCCGCGCGCGACTTCCGCGCCGTGCGCGGCGGCGTTAAGGCCACCCTCTATATGGCCGCCGCAGCGCACTGTGTGCTTGGCGACAAGGGTATCGGCTGGGCCGGACGCGTGCTGCACTCGGTGGGCTTCCCGCTGATGGTGCCGGCGCTGCCGCTGCCCCACAGCATGAAGCCCGCACCCGAGTTTGGCGCCAAGAAGAAGGTGGTGTACTTCCCCAGCTGCATGAACCAGACCATGGGCCGCGCTCCGCGCGGCGCCAAGCCCGACCTCGCGGACGAGGTGGTGTCCTTCCTCAAAAAGGCCGGCTGGGAGGTTATATTCCCCAAGGACATGGGCCACATGTGCTGCGGCATGATATGGGAAAGCAAGGGCATGCCCGATGTGGCCAATCGCAAGACGGCCGAGCTTGAAGACGCCCTCTATGAGGCGTCGCAGGGCGGACGCTACCCTGTGATATGCGACCAGAGCCCGTGTCTGCACCGCATGCGCCAGCACATGAAGCGCGTGAAGCCGCTTGAGCTCATCGAGTTCATTCACGACCACGTGGCGCAAGACCTCGACTTCCACGCCACCAGCGAGCCGGTGGCCATTCATCTCACGTGCTCCACACGCCTCATGGGCCTCAACCAGAAGATGCTCGACCTGGCACACCGCTGCTCCACCAGCGTGCTCGTGCCCGAGGGCATAGGCTGCTGCGGCTTTGCAGGCGACAAGGGCTTCACTCACCCCGAGCTAAATGCCTACGCGCTGCGCAAGCTGCGCCCGCAAATCGAGGCGGCAGGCATCAAGCGCGGCTTCAGCAACAGCCGCACATGTGAGATTGGCCTCACCACCAACAGCGGTGTGCCCTACCAGTCGCTCGTCTACCTCATCGACGAGTGCACCACACCCAAGAAAAAGTGAAACATTTGATAGATAACAATAACTTAAAAAATGGCAACTCAATCAAAACGACTTCTCTCCCTTGATATCCTCCGCGGTA
>CALBLR010000207.1 GCA_937896015.1 uncultured Prevotellaceae bacterium
GCCGCAGCGAGGGCCACACGTGGTCGATTATGGCGCGCTGGCGCGCCGCGCACTGCTCCACCAGCTGCGGAGTCCACTGCTCGGCCGCTGTGGCGTCTTTGCGCATCATGCCCTCGCCGCTGCACGGCACGTCGGCCGCCACCACATCGAAAAAGTGCGTCAGCCCCGTGAAAGCCTGCGGCGCGTTGCAGCTCACCATGCAGTGGGCACTGCCCCAGCGGGCCACGTTGTCGCGCAGCACGCGTGCGCGCAGCGGCACTATCTCGTTGGCCACCACCAGCGACCCCTCGGGCAGCGCGCCAAGGGCGGCCGTGGTCTTACCGCCAGGGGCGGCGCACAGGTCGAGGTAGCGCAGCGGCTCAGCGCCCGAAAGCGAGCGCAGCACGTGGGCAATAAACATCGACGAGGCGTCTTGCACATAGTAAAGGCCCGACTGGAAGTCGGTGTCGAATGTGAACTGCGGACGCTCACCCGGCACATAAAAACCTTCGGCGCACCACGGCACACTCTGCACACCTGCGGGCACCGCAGCACCGCGGCGGGTGTTGACGCGCACCGACACCTCGGGCAGGCTGCCTGTGATGGCCTCGACAAGGGCCTTGCACTCGTCGGGCGGCAGGAGGCCGCCCATCTGCTTAATGAATAGCGGATTGATGGTCATAGCTAACTCGTTGATTGATTTCGCATTTTGCACTGCAGCCGCCACGCCGCGGCCATAACGCGGCACAAAAATAGTGAAAAAACGCGTAAAAGCACACCGCGCACAGCGTTATAAATGTGCCAACTGCGCTGCTATTCGCAGTTTTTTGCTACCTTTGTATCCCAAAACTATTATTCACCTATTAAAAGAGAACGACATACACACATCACGCTATGGACAAGATAAAATTTGGAAAGCATGTGGATTTGGCCTACGAGATATTCACCGTTGACGACGGCGGAGAGGCCGCATCGGTGTTTAAATTCACCGACAAGCACCCCGACTCGTTTGTATACGGTCTCGACAAAGGCATGATCGACGGCTTTGCCAACGCCATCAACGGCCTGGCCGAGGGCGACAGCTTCGACTTCACCCTTGAGCCCAAGGACGCCTTC
>CALBLR010000208.1 GCA_937896015.1 uncultured Prevotellaceae bacterium
AACTGACGGTATGGCGTGTGCCGAAGGGCGGCACTGTGCTGCAGTTTGAGGGCGACCGCCACTATATGTACCGCATATTGCGCTCCATTAAAAACCGCTTTGGCAGCACCAGCGAGATGGGCATCTACGAGATGCAGGAGGCTGGCCTGCGCGAGGTGAAGAACCCCAGCGAAATGCTGCTGTCGCAGTCCGACGAGCCGCTGTCGGGCGTGGCCATAGGCGTCACCGTCGACGGCGCGCGGCCATTTCTCATCGAGACGCAGGCCCTGGTCAGCACCGCAGCCTACGGCACCGCCCAGCGCTCGGTCACTGGCTTCGACCAGCGGCGCATGAACATGCTGCTGGCCGTGCTCGAGAAGCGCGTGGGCTTCAAACTGGCGCAGAAGGACGTGTTTCTCAACATTGCCGGCGGCCTCAAGGTCAACGACCCTGCGCTCGACCTGGCCGTGATTTGCGCAATTCTGGCTTCTAATGTCGACATGCCCATAGCCAAAGGCGTGTGCATGACGGGCGAGGTGGGTCTCTCGGGCGAAATCCGCCAGGTGACGCGCATCGAGCAGCGCATTGGCGAGGCTGCCAAACTCGGCTTCTCGTCGATAATAGTGCCGCGCCACAACCTCAAGGGCATCGACACCTCCTCATTCGGCATCAAAATAATTGAGGTGGGCAAGGTGGAGGAGGCCTTTCGCTACCTCTTTGGATAGCATTGCGCTGAAATAAACGTGTCGAAGTGTTTACAATAGTTAAAAGATTGAGCGCGGTTAAACTTTTGCCGTGTTTGGCAGTCATAAAAGCGAAAAAAGCAACAAAGCAGTTATAATTATAGTAAGCTTCAAACCCGCGTTTACCCCCAATGGCTGACTTTTTCATAAAATAATAAAACAATCAATTTTCTCAGTCCCCGGGTTGGCAGTCAGGCATGATGGCTGCATCACGGTGCGAGCAGAAAGTATAAAGCTCTGGCAACCATATATTAAGGTTACCAGAGCTTTTTATCTCTCAGTTCTGTTGCAGCTCTATTCATTCATGGAGTCCCACACCGAGTCGCGCGACTCCATGAGTTCGTCCACATAGTCCTGATAGCCGGTGCGTGTGTCATATCCGTTACTCTCGCACCACTCCTCATAGCATTCTTTTAGTGCCGGGTCGTCGTCAATCATTCGTTGGAATTCGCGGTCCACCTCACCCACGCGGCTCAGGCGGTCGAGCAGCGACTGTAGTATTTCATTGATGTCATAGTCCATAGTCTTTGCGGTTTTAAGTGTTTAGTGCAAAAAAAAATCACAGGTTTATATTCTCCAATACTGCAAAGATAGCGATTTGTGCCACACCGCAAAGCCTTGAAGCCATGCAAAGCCCCGGTTTTTGCAACTTTTTAGAAAAAAAGCCGCAGATGCAGCGGGCAGGGCTTTGCCGTTAGTGTCCCGTGGTGTAACTTTGGGCTTGCAAATCACACAGGCTCATACTTATTATATATTATGCATAAGCAACCACTCATATCGCGCCTCGTGGCCGTTGCTGCCATGCTGGCAGCCGCAGTGGCTTTGGTGGCCGCCACGCGCTATCACACCGCCGTCAACGGTTTTGGCGGGCTGCGGGCGAGCGTGCCTGGCTGCACTCTTGCCGTGCGGCATGGGCAGTGGGCCGCGCTGAGCAACGCCACCCCGGCCCCTGTGCTGGTGCTCGACACCGTGCCGGTGCGCTCGGCCGACTACCGATGCCAGGTGCGCATTGCCAACCTGCACAGCAAGCCGGGCAAGACCTACCATGCGGCCGGGCGCGCCTACAAGTCCACCTGGAGCGGCCTCGCTCTGAACGCTGCGCCCGACGGCAGCCGCTGGGTGGCGGTGGAGCTGAGCTGCGCCAACACCGACCTGCACAACGATGCCACCGACCGCCGCCTGCTCACGGTGAGCGTGGTGAACCACCGCAGCGGCTGTGTCGACAGTGTGCTGGCATCGGCCACTGTGACCGACGGTGTTGACCTCTACGACGGCTTCAACTGCATCGAGGCAGAGGTGCAGGGCGGCTCACTGGCGGTGAGCGTGGGCAACCGCCGCCTTAGCCGGCTGCTTGAGTGCCGGCTGCCCGATGTGCAAGGAGGCGTGTGGGCCGGCTGCATAGCCGGCCCGGCCTCGAGCGTGCAAGTGGAGCGGGTGGTGGTGTCGGAAAAGGCGGGACAGGAGCGTCCGCTCGACACGGGGCTCACCCTCGACTCGCTCAACAGCCGCTTTGCAGTTTCCACCGACCCCTATGAGGGCTACTGGCAGTACCTCGACCGCGAGACCGACGACACCCGCGTGCGCCTTGGAGGCCGCTATGTGGTGGCGCTGGTGGCCGATGGGGCCGACGGCTACCGAATCGTCTATGTGAGCGGAGCCCAGGCTATGCGCCGCCAGTGGCACACGGGCATGGTGAAGGCAGTGATGCACCCCACGGTGTTCACCGCCAACTATCGCGTCCGCTGGAGCGATGCGGCCTTTGGCGTGATCGACGACGATGTGTTTGCCACCTTTGAGTCGGGCGCCATACTCAGCCTGAAGTTTCCCGTGCTCAAAAGCCAAATCCGCTTCTCAAAGATGCCACAGCGCACGCTAACGCAGCCTTAGAAGAAAAAAACACGGTTTTTTGCAAAAAAAATGCCGCAAACTTTGCAGATATAAAAATAATGCGTACCTTTGCATCGCATTTGAGAATTGTCCTGTGGTGTAATGGTAGCACATCGGATTCTGGTTCCGCTTGCGAGGGTTCGAGTCCTTCCAGGACAACAAATGAGAAGTGACCCCAAAAGGTCACTTTTCTTTTTATAATACAAATTTAAACTAAGTAATTTTTTACAATGGCAACAAAAATCAGATTACAACGCGGTGGCCGCAAAAACCACGCGTTCTATCCAATTGTTATCGCCGATAGCAGGGCGCCACGTGATGGTAGATTTATTGAAAGGATTGGTTCTTATGACCCGAACACTAATCCTGCTACAATAAGTTTAAATTTCGAGCGTGCTCTTTATTGGATCAACGTGGGCGCAATCCCCACCGACACTGTGCGCAACATTCTCTCTCGCGAAGGCGTGATGCTCATGAAGCACCTCCAGGGCGGCGTGAAGAAGGGCGCATTCAACGAAGAGGAGGCTCAGCGCCGCTTCGATGCTTGGAAGGCTGAAAAGACCGCTAAGCTCGAGGCCATCAAAAACAAGGAAGTGAGCGACAAGCAGGCCGATGCCAAGAAGCGCCTTGACGAAGAGGCCAAGAAGAATGAGGCTAAGGCTGAGGCTGTGGCCAAGAAGAAGGCAGAAATCGCTGCCGCCAAGGCTGAGGCCGAGGCCAAGGCTGCTGCCGAGGCTGCCGCTGCCGAGGCTCCCGAGGGCGAAGCCGCTCCGGCTGCCGAAGGCGAGGCTGCTGCCGAGTAATAGGGCCGCGGCAACTCTCGCGCCATGCGTGGCGCGGATCATGTCAAAGAAAAATAAAAGTGCTGCAACAGCCACTGTGCGCGTTGCAGCACTTTTTTTGATGCTTTGCAGTGCCATTTTTTTTCGGCCGATTTGTTTGAGTTTTATGGCAATTAACACTATCTTTGTGCATACGCATTAAGTGCAGGTATGGGCGATGGTTCAACCAATAGCGCAATAGTCAGGCAGTTCACCGCCTTTTTGGAGGCTGGCAACTACCGGAAGACCGACGAGCGGTATGCGATTCTCAACAAGGTGCTTGAGGAAAGCAAGCCATTTTCGGTCGATTCGCTGTATGCGGCGCTCAAGGCGGGTGACTTCTATGTGAGCAAGGCCACCGTCTACAACACCGTCAACCTTCTGGCATCCGCCGGCATCATAGGCAAGATAGTGGCGCCGACAGGCACCCAGGTGATGTATGAGCGCCTCAGCCAAATGCAGTGCTGCCACGTGGTGTGCACCGAGTGCGGCAAGGTGAAGCTGGTGAAGGACAACAACTTTGCCGCCTACATGAACGCACGCCGGTTTGCGGCCTTCAACACCTCGCACTACGCCCTTTATGTGTATGGCACATGCAGCACCTGTGCCCGCAAGCTTAAAAAGCGCCAGGCAGCTGCGCAAAAGTCGACATCAAAGAAACAACAGAGATAACATTAGCTATTATGAAAAAAGTAGACGTATTATTAGGTTTACAATGGGGAGATGAAGGTAAAGGCAAGGTGGTGGATGTGCTCACCCCTCGCTACGACATAGTTGCACGTTTCCAGGGCGGTCCCAACGCAGGCCACACGCTTGAGTTCCAGGGCCACCACTACGTGCTGCGCTCGATTCCGTCAGGAATTTTCCAAACCAACCAGGTGAATGTGATAGGCAACGGCGTGGTGCTCGACCCGGTGCTCTTTGCTCAGGAGGCCAAAGATCTTGAGAAGAGCGGCGTCGACATCAAGAAAATCTTGAAGATATCGCGCAAAGCCCATCTCATTCTGCCCACTCACCGCCTGCTCGACGCTGCCAACGAGAAGCTCAAGGGCAGCAGCAAAATCGGCACCACTGGCAAGGGCATCGGCCCCACCTACACCGACAAGGTGGGCCGCAACGGTCTGCGCATCGGCGACATCGACCACGACTTCAAGGCAAAATACGACAACCTCAAGCGCATGCACTTCAACCTGCTGCGCGCGCTCGGCGAGGAGCCAAACGTCGACGAGCTCGAGAAGCAGTGGTTTGAGGGCATCGACTACATCAAGCAGTTCGACCTCATCGACAGCGAGTTTTTCATCAACAAGCAGCTGGCCAGCGGCAAAACCGTGCTTTGCGAGGGTGCCCAGGGCAGCATGCTCGACGTTGACTTCGGCTCTTATCCGTTTGTCACATCGTCCAACACTGTGTGCGCCGGCGCTTGCTCGGGCCTTGGTGTGGCTCCGCGCAACATAGGCGAGGTTTACGGCATCTTCAAGGCCTACTGCACACGCGTGGGCAGCGGTCCGTTCCCCACCGAGCTGTTCGACGCCACAGGCGACAAAATCCGCCAAATCGGCCATGAGTATGGCGCCGTCACAGGCCGTGAGCGCCGCTGCGGCTGGATCGACCTTGTGGCTCTGCGCTACACCATCATGCTCAACGGCGTCACCCAGCTGATAATGATGAAGAGCGACGTGCTCGACGGCTTTGAAACAGTGAAGGCCTGCGACGCCTATGAGGTCAACGGAAAGCTCACACGCGACTTCCCATTCTCAATCGAAGGCGACGTAAAGCCCGTCTACACCGAGCTCAAGGGTTGGAATGCCGACATGACCAAGATGACGAGCGAGGCAGAGTTCCCGCAGGAGTTCAACGACTACGTTAAGTTCCTTGAGGAGAAGCTCGGAGTGCCCATCACCATCGTTTCGGTGGGTCCCGACCGCGAGCAGACCATAGTGCGCGGCAAGTGAAAAAAGGCGCGCACAACTCTGCAATGGGGCAGGGCGGCAGTTAGTGGGCCGCCCACCCATTCACCCGCATAGACTACGGTTTATTTTTTTTGACATATCCGAATGCCGTTTTGGAATTTTGCTATGGAACGACGTTGGACACATTTTCACCACTTCATCGCCCCCAATA
>CALBLR010000209.1 GCA_937896015.1 uncultured Prevotellaceae bacterium
TACTTGGCTGCAAATATAGCGCAAAAAGGCGGCATGGCAAAGAAAAGCCGCAACCGGTCGCAGCCCTTTCGTTGATTTAAAACGGCAATAGCGACTGTGTGAGACAATTTTTGAGGCGTGTCTTTTTTTGGGCCTACACGCTACCGCAATAAAATCCATAGCCGCAAAATTTGCCTATATTGCCTTCATTGTCGTTTATAGGTCCAAAGGAACACCGCAAAAAGCCAATACGATGTAAAAGCCGCTTTGCGATGAGGCTGTGGCAACAAAATGCGCTGGAATTTTGTGGTTTAGCGATAAATGGATAACTTTGCACTGATTTTTTTAGATTATTTGTTTAAAATTTTGAGTTTTATGAACGTAGAAACTATTGGACTCTGGGCAGGCGCCGTGTGGAACGCGCTCAACGATGCCCAAGGCACACTCAGCGTGAAGGGTCTGCGCAAGGCCACAAAGCTGAAAGAGAAAGAAATCTTTGCCGCAATAGGCTGGCTGGCCCGCGAGGGTAAAATCAGCGTAGAATCTGACCAAGCCGAGAAAGAGGTGGACGTGACTTTGCTCTAATCCACCGCACAGCACCGCAAATGGCGCGGCCTGACGCCACGGCCATGGCTGCTGAGCAACGAAAATATTACCGAATTAAAAAAGGATAGCCCGGAAAGTGAATCCGGGCTATCCTTTTATTATAGCATGCTGGCTTATGCAAAGCCATTATTCAATCTCGTCACCGCCAAACTATTGCTTGTCGTAAAGGAACGACTCAATTTTATTGACCGGGATGCCGAAATTGAAATTGTCGGAGCCGATCATCTTGGCATAGTTCACTGCCACGAGGTTGCCATAGGAGTCAATCACGGGACTGCCGCTGGAGCCTTGCATCGTGGGGATGTCGTAGAGCAGGCGGTCGCCATCGGGCAGTTGCGTGACCTTGCCAGAGGTCATCTGCACCTTGATGCCCTGCTTGGTGCTTGCCAGCAAAGGGCCGGCATTGTAGCCTATCATATACAATGGCTGGCTTATGGTGAGCTTGGCATCGCCGCCACCGCCAAACAGCGACGACAGGAAGCCCACATCGTGGCGGTGGGCAGCCGTGGCAAAGATGTGCGCGCCATTGGGCGTGACCCTTGACTTGAGTTGAATCAGAGCCAAATCGACGTCGTCGTTGCCCGAGAGGCGCACCACAGTGCAGGGGTTGTTGTTGAGAAAGTCGGCCGCCGAAGTCACGTAGGTATCGTTGTAGGCAATGCCCAGCTCGCACACCGAATTGACGGTGACGCTGTTGACACTCACGTCCGACAGGTTCTGATATGTGCTGCCAGCCTGCTGGTATTCCTGCCTAAGCTGCTCTTGCTGACTTTGAATTTGCGACAGGCGCACGTCGTCGGCCACATACGAGCCGGTGTATTCGTCATACACATAGCAGTCAGATTTTTGGCTTTCAAGCTGGTCGTACTGGTCAGACAGCTGCTGGGCATAACCCTCGCATATCTGCTTGTAGGCAGCAATGATCGACGACCAGGCGCGCTGCACTTGCTGCTTGTCGATGACCGGCTGCACCACGTGGCGGTTGGTGAGAATGAGACCTTTGTCGTCGACGAAAAAGCCGGTGCCATAGCTCTCGGCCTTGTTGCGCTTCACCTCGTCGAGGTCGGCAGTGAGGCCGCTGATGTCGCCATCGTCGTCAAGGCCTGTGAAATAGAGCGTCTCACCGTTGCCCAGGCGCAGTTCGTAGTAGAAGCGGTTGACAATCACCACCACACCGCTTGCGTCCTCGCTGAAAAGCGTCTGCGCGTCTTTCTCGCCGCTGCAAGAGGCCAAAGTGAGCGCCAGGGCCAGCATGGCCGCCCAAAGCATGTGAAATGTGAACTTTTGATTCATATTCTGGGGTATAAAAATCGTTTTCAACTGTATTCAACGCACAAAGTTAAGCATTATTCGCATAACCACACATATAATATAAGGCCATAATCGGCAAAAAAGGCACGCATTAGGCAGATGGCAGCTCAAATATTTTGCTTGGTCGGGAAAAAGTGCTAAATTTGCACCGCTTTTCGTAATCTCTGGCAAGAAATATCGAGTGGCTTGTGAATATTGCGATAAGAAAATGTTGAAAGAAAAAACGATAAAAAACAAAATGGACTTAATTAAAGTTGTTGAGCAAGCATTTGCTACAAAGAAGGAACTTCCCGTATTCTATCCCGGTGACACTATCACAGTGGCCTACCGCATTAAAGAGGGTAACAAGGAGCGTATCCAGAAGTATCGCGGCACAGTGCTGAAAATCAGCGGCGAGGGCGACAAGAAGCGTTTCACAGTGCGCAAAATCAGCGACAACATCGGTGTGGAGCGCATTTTCCCCATCGAGTCGCCGTTTATCGACAGCATCGAAATCAACAAGCACGGCCGTGTGCGCCGCGCCCGCATCTACTATCTGCGCAACCTCACTGGCAAGAAGGCTCGCATCAAGGAGCGCCGCATCCTCACCAAGGAGAAGGAGGCTTAAGGGCAAGGCTTGCAAAAGTCGCATTTCAGCAATCACAATATGGGCTACTGCCAAAGGCAGCGGCCCATTTGTTGTTGCCGGCAAGCCCTATTAAAAGTGTAAATTATCTTAAATGCGGCAACTATTGGCTCGGTTTCCGCTTGACACAGTGACATGTGTGGCGTATCTTTGTAGCTGCAAAAGAAAAATTCGGCCAAGCAAACGAAACTAAACGAAACTAAAATAAACACAGAAACGAAAGAATTATGGGAAAGAAAGCATTACTGATGATTCTCGACGGCTGGGGAATAGGTGACCACAGCAAGAGTGACGCAATTTACAACGCCCCCACCCCCTACTGGGACAGCCTGCTCAAGGACTACCCCAACAGCCAGCTTCAGGCAAGCGGTGAAAACGTGGGTCTGCCCGACGGACAGATGGGCAACAGCGAGGTGGGCCACCTCAACATCGGCGCCGGCCGCGTGGTGTATCAGGACTTGGTGAAGATAAACCGCGCCATTGCCGACAAGTCGATCCTTAAGAACCCCGAAGTGGTTGAGGCATTCAGCTATGCGCAGCGCACAGGCAAAGGCATGCACTTTATGGGCCTTACCAGCACCGGCGGCGTGCACAGTTCGCTTGAGCACCTGTTTGCCCTGTGCGACATCGCCAAGGAATACGGGCTGAAGGACGTGTATCTGCACT
>CALBLR010000210.1 GCA_937896015.1 uncultured Prevotellaceae bacterium
CGGCGGGCTGCTCGGTGAGTTGCCACCAGTGCAGCGAGGCTCCGAAGGCCGGATAGCGAGATGTGTGGCTGTAGGGCATAGGGCTATGGTCACTTCTTATCGGCCGAGGGCTGCGCCGGCTTCACCTGCACGCGCACCTTGGCAATGCGGTGGCGCTTCACCTTGAGCACCTGGAACTCACAGCGGCCCCAAGTGAGTGTCTCCTTCTCCTCAAGGAAGTCGCCCTTGATGTTGAGCAGCAGGCCGGCAAGAGTCTCAGCATCGTCGGTGGCCGAGGCAAACTCGTGCTCGTCGAGGCCGGTAACCTCAAAGAAGTCGCCAAGCTGCGTCTTGCCATTGAATATATAGGTGTTTTTGCCCACCTTGCTATAGAATTTCTCCTCGGTGTCGTATTCGTCGTCGATTTCGCCCACTATCTCCTCAAGCACATCCTCGAGGGTGGCGATGCCCTGAGTGCAGCCATACTCGTCGACCACGATGGCCATGTGGCGCTTTTTGGTGCGGAAATCCTCCAGCAGGTCGTCGATCATGCGCGTTTCGGGCACGAAGTGAGCGGGACGCACCAGCTGCTGCCAGCGGAAGCCTTCGGGACGGCCGTCGATGTATGGCAGGAGGTCTTTGGCATAGAGCACTCCCTTTATGTTGTCGTGGTTCTGCTCATACACGGGCATGCGCGAATAGCCATTGTCGATAACGGTTTTCAGCACCTCATCGAATGTGGAGTCGTAGTCGACGTCGACCACGTCGACACGCGGACGCATGATTTCGGCCACCGTCTTGTCGCCAAATTTGAGGATGCCTTCAAGAATGTCCTTCTCATCGGCATTCTTCACATCACTTGCCTCAAGGGCCTTCGAGAGGTCGTCCATCGAAATGTTGTCGGCGCGCTTGGTCACCACCTTGTTGACGATAAACGTGCTCTTCACCATCAGGCGCGACACGGGGCTGAGCAGCGTGCAGGCCAGCTGCAGCGGGGTTGCAGCAAAGGCGGCAAACTTCACATTGGCATTGCTGGCATATAGCTTTGGCAGCACCTCGCCAAACAGCAGGATAAGGAAGGTGAGAATCACCGTCTGCACCAGAAAACTGGCCACGGAGCTGTTGAATCGGAACATATAGTTCATGGCAAAGTTGAGCACCACCACTATCATCACGTTCACCAGATTGTTGCCAATCAGGATGGTGGCAAGCAACTTCTCGGGGTTAGACAGCAGCCGCGCCACCTGGTGGCGCTTGGCTTCGCTGGCAATGGAATTGACATCGTCGCGCGTCAGCGAGAAGTAGGCCAGTTCGGAGCCGGAGTTGAATGCCGACAGCGCAAGGCCTACCAGGGCCACCACAATGGCCGCCAGGCAGCTGGCGTTGGGCACAATGAACTCAATGGCGTGTGCCGACGGCTGGGCGGCACACAGCAATGAAAGGATGCAAGATAAAGGGTCAGGGTCCAAAATT
>CALBLR010000211.1 GCA_937896015.1 uncultured Prevotellaceae bacterium
GGATAATCAGCTCCTCTTCAAGTTTAGCGTCGGGGTCCACCACCACACCTTTACCATTGGGGTCGTTTTTGAGGCGGTAGTGAGTCACCACAGCGCATTCCTTTGCGAAGCCTTCAACGTGGTCGGCCTCCTTGCTTAAGAACGACTTGGGAATCAACAGAGGGAAGTAGGCGGTTTGCACGCCTGTCTCTTTAAACATATCGTCGAGTTGACGTTGCATTTTTTCCCAAATAGCGTAGCCATAGGGTTTTATCACCATACAGCCACGCACGGCCGACTGCTCGGCCAAGTCAGCTTTCACCACAAGCTCGTTATCCCATTGAGAGTAGTTGTCGGCTCTCTTGGTTAAATTTTTCAGCTCTTTTGCCATTGTTCTGTATATTCTTTTGTTAATTATTTTCCTATGTAATTTATGTCGATGCGGCCTTTTTTGGCCTGATTAATCATCACTTTGTCGGGCACCAGAAACACCTCCAGGCGGCGGTTGCGTTTGCGGTTTTCCATCGAGTTGTTGTCAACAGCCGGGTCGGTGGCTCCAAGTGCGTAAGGCACAAGAAAGTCGACACTGGCGTTGGCCTCAAACCAGTCGAACACGGCGTTCACGCGGCTGCGCGAGAGGTTAAGGGTATATTTGTCCGACCCAGTATTGTCGGTGTGCATCACAAGCAGCATCTTATAGAAGCCCGGATTGCGCAAGTAGCGCGTGAGCGGCTTCAGCGACACCTTGCCAAGCGAGTTCACCACAGTGTCGTTGGGGTTAAACAGCTGCCCGGCAGGAATTGTGATGACAATCACCTCGTTGTCGCGCATCAGTTCCACATCGTAGTTCGCTTTTTTCAGCTGAACGGCCACCTCATATTGGTAGTCTTGAACTTTTTGCGACACCTTGCTGTTTTTGATCTCTGGTGTCTCAAGGTTGTCATCGAGCGAAAGATCATAGATCTCAACCTCGGCGGCACTTGCCTCTGGCGCTGTCATGGCCATGACAGCGGCCAAAGCCGTTATTCCTGAGGCTATTTTGTGCATGAGTTTATTCATATTGCTATGCGTTGTGGGTGTGTGAGTGTGTCGGTCTATATCGCAAGCGAGTCCTCGTAATCGAGTTCGGCGGTAACGATT
>CALBLR010000212.1 GCA_937896015.1 uncultured Prevotellaceae bacterium
CATGTAGGTGATGTGTCCGGCCTCGTAGAGCGACTGCGCCACGCGCATGGTTTGCGACACCGAGAAGCCCAACTTGCGCGAGGCCTCCTGCTGCAGGGTGGAAGTGGTGAATGGCGGCGCGGGCGACTTTTTCAGCGGGCGCACGCTTACATCGGCCACCTTAAACTGGGCCGCAGAGCAAGCCTCGAGCAGGGCTTGGGCGTCGTTGTGGCTGGCGAGGCGGCGGTTGAGCTCGGCGCTGACGCTGGCGCTGCTGCCATCGGGGCGCATGGTGCTGGTCACGCGGTAGTATGCCTCGCTCTTGAAGTTTTGTATCTCCTTTTCGCGCTCGGCAATGAGGCGCACGGCCACGCTCTGCACGCGTCCGGCCGATAGGGCCGGCTTGATTTTTTTCCACAGCACGGGCGACAGCTCGAAGCCCACGATGCGGTCGAGCACGCGGCGCGCCTGCTGGGCGTCGACCAGGTTGATGTCGATGTCGCGCGGATTCTCGATGGCCTTGAGAATGGCGGGCTTGGTGATTTCGTGAAACACGATGCGGCGTGTGTTTTCGGGCTTCAGCCCCAGCACCTCATACAGGTGCCAGGCTATGGCCTCTCCCTCGCGGTCTTCATCGCTTGCGAGCCACACTGTCTTGGCCTCCTTGGAGGCCTTGCGCAGTTCGGCCACAAGGGCTTTCTTGTCGGCGGGTATCTCATATATGGGCTTATAGCCGTCGTTCACATCGATGCTGAAGTCCTTCTTGTGCAGGTCGCGTATGTGACCGTAGCTCGACATCACTTTGTAGTCTTTGCCCAAGAACTTTTGGATCGTTTTGGCCTTGGCCGGAGACTCAACTATTACTAAATTCTCAGCTGGCATATCTTAATATATGTTTTTTCTGTTGTAATTATTCGCTCTCGATTTTTTGCGGCATTTGGGGCGTTGCGTGGCGCGCCCTTTCCGCAAAATCGGGTGCAAAATTATATAAAAAAACATTACCCCACATATTATAATGTGAAAATTTAGCCTTTTTGCCATTTTTTGTGGCCAATTGCACTACTGGGGCAATGAAGCGAGAGGGCGCAACCGCCATGGCTGCGCCCTCTCGAATTTAGGGGTTGTGCAGTGTCGCCTTACTTGGCCCGCATCAGTCGCTTAACGGCTGTGCGTGTGCCGTCGGTGTAGGTGGTGACTTCGATGTTGAGCCCGTCGGCTGGTGTGGGGCTAACCACTCCCGACGGGGTGACGTAGCTGCGTGTGAGCACCGTCTTCTCGGCTGTGACGCCGTCCACGCCGCTCATGCTCGCCTCGCACGACACAGGCTGGGATGTGTAGTGGCCGCGCTTGGCCGCCACTACGGTCACTGTGTAGGTGCCAGCTGGCAGCTTCACCACGCCTTCGGCGCTTGTGCTGCTGGCTGTGGTGGGCACCGAGCCGTCGAGGGTGTAGAAGTAGGTGACGCCCTCAAGAGGGCAGCTGAATTTCACCGAGCTTTCGCTGCCGTTCACTGCTATGGCTGGTGTGGGCACGCTGTCGGGGACGGCCACAATTGGAATCAGCTTCACAAATCCCTTGTAGCTGGCTGCAAGGGTGTCGGCCAGCACGTCGGCCACATCCATCCACAGCACATTGCCCTTCACCTGGAATGCCGTGCCAGCTGCCTTGGTGCTCCAGCTGAGGCCTTCGGCCTGGGCAAGTGTGGCGTCGCACTTGATGCTGTCGCTGCGGTGGTTATCGCCAAAGTAGACTACGCTCATTGCTCCGGCCTGTGCTCCAGGCTCGTCGGCAAATGTGCGCAGCATCGGGTAGCGTCCTTTCTCAAAACTCCAGTAGGCGGTGTCGAGGCCTTCGATAGGCTCGCCGCTGGTGAGCTGGGCCGTGGTGAGCGGCTGTGTGCCGCTGTAGTCGGCACTGTGGCACGAACTGTAGGCCGACAGTTGGCCGTCGTAGTAGCAGGCCTTGGCTTTGCCTTTCACATACAGTTTGCCCACAATGTTGCCTATGGTGGTGGGATCCACCTTGGGGTCGATTTCCATGATGCCTACGTTGAGCGCGGCCACTGCCATGGTGTCGGCCGTCTTGCCGTTGTACCATGCCATTATGCCGCCCACATATTTTGAGGCCTTGATGTGGCCTGTGTTGAGCACATTGCGCATGGTGCCGAAGTTGGAGTGGCATATGCCGCCGGCCGAGTTGAGGCGGTTCACCTCATAGTTGGCGTTGATTTTCTTGGCAATCACTTCGCCGGTGTTCTGGCAGTTCTCAATGGTGCCCCGGCTTGCGGCCGCAATGCCGCCGGCATACTGGAATCCGGCCACAATTGTGCCGGCGTTGTAGCAGTCCTTAATGAGGCCCGCGTTGTGGTAGCCCGTCATGCCGCCTGTGTTGCCCGAGTGGCCGATCACAGTGGCATAGTTGCGGCAGTTGATGATGTCGCCGCCATAGTTGTGGCCCACGAATGCCGCAGTGTGTGAGTATCCCACAAAGTAGCAGTCGCTGGCCATGCGCAGGTTTTTCACCACGCCGCCAGCCTTCAGATTGTTGATGAAGCCGGTGTTGTTTTCGCGCGTGGCTATCTTGCCTGTGGAGTCGAGGGTGCAGTATATGAGGCGCACGTTGTGAATGGTGTGGTTGTCGCCGTCGAGCACGCCGCCGAATGCAAAGTTGGCCTTGCTGCTGCCAGCAATGCCTATGCCCTTGAACTCCTGGTCGTTCTCAACGTCGATGTCGTTGGTGATCTTGAAGTATGAGCCGCTGAACGACAGCTGGTTGTCCACGGTGGCCTTGCTGAGTGTAATCAGGTCGTCTTTGTTTTCAATCAGGTAGGGGTTCTCGGCTGTCCCTTTGCCCTTGAAGCGGCTCATGGGCGCGCAGCGCACCATCATGTATTTCCTCACAACGCCGCTCGAGGCGAATATTGTGTCGGCCGAGAAGGTGCCGTTAAGGTGGAAGTTGCCGTTCTGGTCCACGCTCAGTCCGTGTCCGTCATCGGCCAGGGCGCCGTTCATCAGCACTTTCCACTTCACTCCGTTCAGTGTGGAGCCTTTGAAGTCTTCGGCCACGTTGTCGATGTTCTGGTCGTCGTTGGCAAACGGCGCCGCTGCTGCCGACACATATGCGGCCGTGTTGGCGCTGATGCTTTTGAGGCGCGGATACAGGCCCTTGGTGAAGGTCCATGTGGTGTCGCTGAATGTGCTGTCTACCGCGCTGCCGCTCACAAGGCGGCTGGTGGGCACTGCTGCCGTGGTGAGCTTGGCGTTGGCCGTAATCAGCTGTCCGTCGTAGTAGCAGTTGCTGATTACGGGCGCGCTGCCGCCCGTCTGCGGGTCATATTTGCCCACAAATGGCGACTGGGCGTCGGTCGAGGTGCTCTTTATCGCGCCTGTCACATAGCATCGGGTGATTATCGAGTGGTCGGCGTGGCCCTCAAGGCCCACGTTGATGTTGAGGCCAATCAGGCCGCCTGCCTGCGGGCCGCCAAGGCGGTTCTCGCCTGCGAAGTAGCAGTCGGTTATCTCCATGGCCTGCGCGCCTCCCACAATGCCGCCGGCCGAGGTCTTGCCCACCGAAGTGCCGGTGTAGCCAATTTCGCCCACGGCAAAGCAGCGGCTCACGGGAGCCTCGGTGCTTACGCCCAGAATGCAGCCTGCCATCACTCCGGCGTGCTGCACCACTACGGTGCCGGCAAAGTAGCTGTCGGTGAGGTAGCCGCCACGCTCCTTGCCCATGAATCCCACTACGCCGCCCACCGAGGTGGTGTATTCGGTGGCGGTGCTTATCACTGTGGCGCCTGTGGCGCTGAGCAGTTTCATGGGCGAGCGGCCCACGCCTGCCACGCCGCCCGTCTGGCTGTTGCCAATCACGGTGCCGTTGCTGAATGTGACGTTGGTGGCTGGGCCCACTATGCCCACCACGCCGCCTGTGCAGAAGTTGCCTTCCACTTTGGCGCCTGTCACGGTCACGTTTTCAATGCTGCCCTGGCAGTAGGCGGCCAGGGTGCCTGTGTAGTAGTAGCCCGACTT
>CALBLR010000213.1 GCA_937896015.1 uncultured Prevotellaceae bacterium
GTTGGGCATCTGCCTCTTCCTCGCCTCGGTGGGCATTGCCGCGGGGGGCAATTTTGCCGCCACTGTGTTCAATGCCACTGGCGCCAAGTGGGTCGCTTATGGCTTCCTCATAACGTTCATTCCGCTGCTCATAGTGGGTGTGCTTGCCCGCAGCCGCTTCAAAATAAACTACTGCACGCTAATGGGCCTCGTTGCCGGCACCACCACCGATCCGCCGGCACTGTCGTATGCCAACAAGACGGCCAACAACGATGCCCCTGCCGTGAGCTACTCCACAGTGTATCCGCTCACCATGTTTCTGCGCGTGGTCACGGCACAAATCATAATACTCGCATTGGCATAGGAGTAGCCTGCGAGCATGCCCAATAGCCATCGGGGCGCGGCCGGAATTCCTATGGTCGCGCCCCGATGCGCTTTTTATGCCCGTTAAGTGGACGCGGAGTCGCTAAAAAGTGCTATATTTACAATTGGAACAATTGTATTAACCCTCAAAAAAAAAGAATGAAAATGAAGACATCTTATGTGTTTATGGCCGACGGCTTCGAAGAAGTTGAGGCCCTCACCGTGGTCGATGTGCTGCGCCGCGCCGGCATGGCCGCAGTCACCGTGTCGATCAACGCCACCAGCGAGGTGACCGGTGCACACGGCGTGAAGGTGATTGCCGACACTGTGATTGCTGGTTGCGACTTTGCCGGCGCACAGTGGCTGATATTGCCCGGCGGCATGCCCGGAGCATCGAATCTGGCCGCCTGCGAGCCGCTCACGCGCCTGCTGCTTGAGCAGGACAAGGAAGGGCGCGGCATCGCCGCCATCTGCGCCTCGCCGAGCGTGGTGTTTGGCCCGCTTGGACTGGTGGAGGGCCGCAAAGCCGTGTGCTATCCAGGCATGGAGCAGGGCTTGAAGGGTGCGCAGGTGATGCAGTCGCGCGTGGCCGTCGACGGCCACGTGGTTACTGGCAACGGCCCGGCCTCGGCCACAGCGTTTGCCCTGGCCATAGTGGAGCAGAGCCTTGGCAGGGCCGCCGCCGACGAGGTTGCCGCCGGCATGCTCGTGTAAGGCCCAGCCGCGACACAGCGTGAAAAGCAAGGCGCAATGCGTGCAAGTTAAGAGCCGCATTGCGCCTTGTGCTATTGTTGCAACCGAGCTGAAAAATGTGCTGAGGCCAACAAAAAGGGTTACGCATCATCGCGACGCATAGCCCCACACATTGAATCAACTTCAGTTAGAGTGTTATTGTATCTCCAAAATTAGTGAATATTTTTTGTATTTATAGCATTTTAGTGCGAAAAAATGATATAAATGCGTGGAAAGTATCAAAAAAGTTTAGAAAAAGTAAGTGGCAGTAACCGTCCAAGTGCGGTTTTTGGCATCGTTCTCGTCAAGCAGCTTAGTGCGAAGCGAGCGGCCGATGCTAAAGTTGTATGACGCGTTCACCTGCACCTTGTTCAGCAGCTCACAGCCAAGGCCGGCGTGCAGACCTACGCTCACCGTCTTGTAGTCGAGCGCGTCGCCACACTTGCTGTGGCCGGCAAGGAACGAGAATGTGGGGCCGGCAAACACGATGGGCATGATGGTGTTCTCAATGCCGTTGAGGTTGCGGTACTTGAACTTCAGGTTCAGTGGCACGTCGATGTAGTGCAGCGTGCAGTTTTCGTTGCCAATGCCCTGCGATGACCAAATCTTTTTCTCGCCAAGGTACAGCTTGCTGCCGCGCATGGTGTAGAGCAGTGAGGCGTCGACGCCAAAGCCGATGCCCGGAATCATGTATTCACCCGTCACGCCAGCGGTGACGCCCAGCTGCTTGTCGAGCTTTATGATGTCGGTCTGCTTAAAGTGCACCTCGTTGTAGTTGCCGCCCACTGTCACGCCCAGGCGGCTGTCGGCATGGACGTTGAACGCCACGGCTCCTGCGGCCACGGCGGCTAATATGGTAAGTTTCGATTTGTTCATTATTCCTTTGCGTAATTTGAATTAGACTACAAACTTACATAAAAATATGGCCCTGACAAAGTTTTTCAGTTTTTATAACAGAAAGCGCGCGCCCGTGGCCGCTTGGGCCTGCCGGGCGCGCGCCTTTGTGCCATGCGTGCGTATGGGTCAGAAGAGGTAGGCGGCCGTCACCGTCCAGTAGCGGTCTTTGCCGCTGATGCTCTGGCCGTCGCCCACGCCCACATATTCCAATGCCTTACTAAGGCCGATGCCGTAGGTGGCCGACACCTGCACGTGTCGCAGCAGCTCGGCGCCGAAGCCCATGTTCCACGACGTGTTCAGGGTCTTGTTGGTGTATCCGTTCTGGTCCTTGTCGCTCAGCAGAATGGCAAAGTCGGGGCCGGTGAACACATAGGGCGTGAATATGCTGCTCAAGCCCAGAATGTTGAACTTGTATTTCAGATTCACGGGTATGTCGATGTAGTCGCGCTTAAACACCTCGTTGCTCTTGCTGCCCTTGAGCTCGGCGCTGCGGTGGGCATAAAGCACCGAGCCGTCGATGCACAGCCCCACAATGGGCACCTGCACCTCGGCCATCACACCGCCGGTGAAGCCGGCGCGGTTGCTGGTGCTCGACAGGTCGTTCACAATGTCTTTGTTAAAGTGCAGGTCGTTGAGGGCCACACCGGCCTTCACGCCAAAGCGCACCTGGGCTGCAGCCGGGGCCAAAGCCAGCAGAGCCACTGCGGCGGCCACTAAAATTCGCTTGAGTGATTTCATAACTTCGTTTTTCTTTTTTTCGTTGTTGAATTTTTTGATTCTATCGCTTTACGGCTGCAAAGCTATGAAAAAAAACTGATATATGGAATTGCCGCCCCGCTGCCCCTGTCGGAAAAAATGTGTAACTTTGAAAAATAATGATTAATGAAAACAGCAAGGTAATGAACGATAAGGTAATAAAGTCGCGGCGCTACTATGCCGTGGTGCTGGTGCTGCTGTGCGCCGTGGTGGTGATGTATTTCGCGCGCGGGCGCAAGCGGTTTGTCACAGCCTCGGGCGTGGTGTGGACCACCGAATACCACATCACCTACGAAGCCGCACGCAGCCTCGACGACTCAATTCAGGCGGTGTTCCGCATGGTCGACGGCAGTGCGTCGGCCTTCAACCGGCAGTCGCTGGTGTCGCGCATCAACCGCGGCGAGACCGATGTGCCCGACTCCTGCTTCAAGGCTCTGTATGTCACGGCCCGCAAAGTGTATGATGCCAGCGGACACCTCTACGACCCCACTGTGATGCCGCTGGTCAACGCATGGGGCTTTGGCTACAAAAGCGGCAGCCTGCCCACTCAGCGGCAGGTCGACAGCCTGCTGGCATTCGTGGGCATGGACAAGACCAGCATTGTCGGCGGCCGCGTGCGCAAGGCCGACCCGCGAGTGCAGTTCGACTTCAGCAGCATTGCCAAGGGCTATGCGTGCGATGAGGTGGGGCGCATGCTTGAGCGCAACGGCGTCACCAACTACATGGTGGAAATTGGCGGCGAAATTGCTGCCAGGGGTGTCAACAGCCGCGGCCAGCAGTGGCGCGTTTCGGTCGACATGCCCATCGACGATGACACCACCGTCAACCACCAGTCGGCCCTCGTGCTGAGCATCGACCGCGGTGGCGTGGCCACCAGCGGCAACTACCGCAAGTTTAAGGAGGTCGATGGCAAAAAGGTGACCCATATCCTCAATCCGCTCACAGGGCGCGGCGAGCAGTCGAGCCTGCTCAGCGCCACGGTGGTGGCCGCCGATTGCGCCACGGCCGATGCCTGGGCCACGGCCTGCATGGTCATGGGGCTTGACAAGGCCAAAGCCATGATGGAGCGCAGCGGCTCGCTTGGCGTGATGCTGATCAGCGCCGACGCCTCCGGCAACATGGTGGTGTGGAGCAACAAGCGCTTCGCCTCCCTCGTATCCCCGCAATAAGGCACAACAGCTGCGTGCAAGCCAGTTGCTGCAGGTGCGCGGCATGCCGCGTCCGACGGGCGTAGCCCTACTCCAACTCGAAAGCTAAATCACGCCAAACAACCTGCA
>CALBLR010000214.1 GCA_937896015.1 uncultured Prevotellaceae bacterium
CGCTTTTTTCCATATTCAACTTGCTTACGGAAATTTGAACGCTTTTATGGGTATTGTCGAGCATTGTTTGAAAGGCTTATTATTCACATATGTGCAAAGTTAGTGTAAATGGGTATGAATTTTACCCCCCCCCGTTAATAAGTGTTAATACGGGCATTTTTTGGAGTCAGGATCGCAACAAAAGGGGATTTTTTTAACGACAATCAAGACAATTAGAGACAATTTTTGTTAGAGGCGATGCAACGGCAGTGAGGCAATGAGACGTGTGAAAGTGTAAGCGTGGGTAGCGATGACGAATTTTAGAAAAACAGACCTTAAAATGTGATATTTTGAAGAAAAATACCACAATTTTGTAATTATTTCTGAATAAATAAGTAATTTTGCGCACGAGAAGACTTGTTTTAGGTTATAAAGTCTCACTATTGAATTCATTTTAATTAAAAACTTTCAATTATGCGTAAATTTACTCTTTTGCTGATGTTCGCCTTTATGGCTGCATTGGCATGCACAGCCACACAGGCGCGCGACGAGGTGGTGTTCAGCCACTTGGCCGCACCTGGCGGGGCTGCAAAGACGGCAACGCGCATCAGTGCCACGGCATTGGCCAGCGGCGGCGACTCATACGCCGCGGGCAGGCTTGGCGCAAAGGCGCGCAAGGCCGCTTATCGCAGTAAACCGCTCAAGGCAAAAGTCGCGGCAAGCGATGTGGCGGGCACACGCCAGGTGCTGGCCCACGCCACCACAGGCGTGGTCACCGCCCGCGAGGCCAAGGTCACCCGCGTGACCGACGACAGCATTGCCATAAGCGGCTTTGTGTTTAGCGACGTGACGGTGGGGGCCAAGATTGATGCCTCCACAGGCAAGGTGACTATCTACCCGCAGCAGGTGGCCACAGTTCAGAGCTACCCTGTGAGCATTTGCAGCGTAGACCTCGACAAAAACGTCTACAGCGAGACCGACCCTGTGACGGGCGTAATCGAAAACGGCGACATTCATTTTGAAACCGCTTTCGGTTTTTTTGTTACCAGCGGTGACAAAAAAGGCGCCTACCTCACGGTGGGCATCCAGGACTACACCGATGTGGCCCAGCCCAACGGCCGGCTCGCCAACCAGGTGCTGCGCTTCGACGGCTATTTTTCAACCAAGCGCCGCAGCGTGAGTGAGCAGAGCGACTGGATTTATGTGAGGCAGACGGCCGCCGACCGCGTGCGCCTGTCGCACCTGCCGTCGGACAAGGGATATTTCAACGTTGAGGCGCGCCTCAACTACGACAAGAGCATAAGCATCGACCCGCAGTCGCTGCTTACGGTGGGCTATTCAAGCTTCAGCTGCTACACATTCACCGAGACGGTGCAAGACACCACGGTGAGCATCTCGGCCAAAATCCTCAGCCCCATTGAGGGCACGTTTAAGCAAGACGGCGACTCGGCGCGCATCGCGCTGGGCCGCTGGATGGTGGCCGGCACCTCGAGCGGCATTCTGAACATGTTTGTGAGCAGTGAGTTCAGTTCGGCTGCCGCCATAAGTTTTCCCGCCAAGCCTGAGGCCAAATTCGACGGCTCGGGCACCGAGGCCGACCCTTATCTGATTAAGAGCATTGCCGACCTCAAGGCACTGGCCGTGGCCGTCAACACCGACGCCAGCAAGCGCGGCAGCGCCAAGACCGACATTCAGGACGACCAATACTACCCGGTGTATGAGGGCAGATATTTCGCCCTCGACGCCGACCTCGACTTTTCGGCCTATAAGGAAACGTTCCAGCCCATAGGCACCTCGTCAATCCGCTTTGCCGGCACATTCGACGGCCGCGGACACACCATCAACAAACTTCAGTTCCTCGACTATGCCTACGACTATGTGGGCCTCTTCGGCGCCACAGCACCCGAGGCCACGGTGAAGAACCTGCGTTTTGCCAACCCCAAGATTACCACTGTTGGCTATAACGTGGGCATTCTGGCCGGCCGCAACTTTGGCACGGTCGACAACGTGACGGTCGACTCCGCCACCATCAGCGCCAGCGGCTACAACGTGGGCCTCATAGGCGGCTACAACTTCGGCAAGATTAGCAATGTGAAGGCACACAAGGCCAGTATCTCGGCTCTGGGCTATGTGGGCGGTGTGGCAGGCTTCTGCTATGGCGACATCACCTCGTGCTCGGTAGAGGGTGCCACCATTCAGCTCGTCAGCAAGCAGCAGTTTGCCGGCGGCATTGCGGGCTACATGAGCCGCGTGAAGGGGCATGCCAACAGTAAGCTGCTCGACTGCTCATTCTCGGGCACAGTGTATTCAAGCGCAAGCGAGATTTGCCTTGGCGGCATCGCCGGCGAGGTGGCCTACACCGAAGTGGCCCGCTGCTACACCGCAGCGCGCATCCTTTCGGGCGCCAGTGTGCAGAACTACATTGCCGGCCTTGTGGGCGCGGCGTGGGTGTGCGACATTCACGACTGCTATGCCACGGGCGTGGTCGACAACGCCAACAGCGCGTTTGCCGCAGGCCTCGTGAGCGAGGATCCTGAGACCGACGACTCTTACGGCGGCACCACCATCACCAACTGCTATGCGGCAGTTGAACTCACCACCGCCAGCACCGACTCAATTGCCGGCCTTGTGGGCAAGCCAGCCCACATCACGGTGAAAAACAGCTACTTCGACACACAGCTTGCCGGCTTCGGCCACTCGGACTGGGGCAAGACCACAGCCCAGCTCACCGATGCGGCAGGCATAAGCGGCTTCGACGCCAGCGTGTGGAATTTCACCGCCGGTCTGTATCCGCGCATCAAGGCCACCGACTCGACCAACGTGGCCGTTGTCTCGGCCTCGCCAATCATTCTTGCCGCCACCGACAACGTGAAGCAGGTGAAAAACGACTTCACCTACAGCACCGCAGGCGGTGTTGAATGGCGCGCCGTGAAAAACGGCTTCTACAGCACCGAGGGCGGCTACGCCTTTAACTTTGCCGACGGCACAGCCAAACTCAACTATCAGCAGTATACCGACACCGTGGAGGTGCGCCGCGGCAACTCGTCGAAACTCTATTTCGTCAACATTGCCCCGATGCCCTTCAAGGGCGAGGGCACTGCCGAGAGTCCGTGGGAGATTGGCACACGCGAGGAATTCAAGCAACTCGTCAACATTGCCAACAACGCATCGCTCACTTTCGAGGGCAAGCATCTGAAGCTGGTGGCCGACATCGACCTGCAGGGCGACACCATCAAGCCCATCGACAATGACGACCGCGGCAAGCTGCAATTCCAGGGCACATTCGACGGTGCCGGCCACACCATCGACAATATGGTGGTGTGCACCGCAGCGTTCTACCCCGAGGGCAACACCAGCGGCAAGCCCGCCGGCGAGTTCAACCCTCGCGACGACGGCAGCACCTACTATGGCGGCCTCTTCGGCACAATCGGTGCCAATGGCGTGGTGAAAAACGTGACCGTTGGCAGCAAGGCCGTGTATCAGCTGTTCTGCTACGGCGGCGCCATTGCCGGCCAGAGCTATGGCCGCATCGAGGGCTGCTCGAACTACGGCACCGTCTACACCTACTATTCTCGCTCGGGCGGCATCGTGGGCCAGCTCAACAGCGGCGCTGTGGTCAGCGGCTGCTACAATGCCGGCAAGGTGTATGTCGACAACAATCAGGCCGGCGGCATCGCGGGCTACGCATCGCAGGCCACCATCGAAAACAGCCAGAACGCCGGCGAGGTGGGCGCCGTGTACTTCAACAGCTACCAGAAGGAAGGCGTGCAGAGCAAGGCCGGCGGCATTGTGGGCGAAGACAGCAAGAGCGTGATTCGCAACGTGCTCAACACGGGCCGTGTGGTCACCTATAAGCAGGTGGGCGGCATCACCGGCGTCACCTCCAACTCCACAGTCACCGCGGCCGTCAACTATGGCCCCGTGACCGTGCTCACCGACAAGGCCACATCGGGCCACATTGCCGGTGCAGCCACAGGCACTAAGTTTGCCGACGACATGTATGACAGCCAAATAGCCAAACTCGGAGCCGTTGCCAATGGCAACATCGAGGGCGTGACCGCCTATGCCACATCGCAGCTGGCATCGGGCAGCGTCAAGCGTTTGGCCGACACCGTGTGGGTGCAGGCGCAGGGCAGCTATCCGGTGCTCAAGGCCACAGCTGCCAAGGCCGAGGCCAAACTGGCGTCGCAGGCCACAGTGTTCTTTGCCGACGGCAACTTTGCCTCCAGCGTCACCTCACCGGCCACCCTTGGCAACACGGGCAGTGTGCA
>CALBLR010000215.1 GCA_937896015.1 uncultured Prevotellaceae bacterium
ATGAGCTGGCGTTTACCTACGATCCTGATAACATTGAGGCCTACGTGAAGTTTGCCAACACATATTTCAATGTGAACCCCAAAATGGCCATCGAGAAGCTTGAGGAACTCCTTGCCAAGCAGCCCAACTCTGCTCTGGTTCAGCGCCAGCTGGCCGAGAAGTACTATAGCGACAACCTTGGTGCAAAGGCTGCCGAGCAGTATGGCGAGTACATCAAAAACCCCAACCACTTTGCGCAAGATGAGCTGCGCTACGCACAGCTGCTGTTTGGCGCAGGCCGCTATCAGGAGTGCTACGACGTGACCACACGCCTCGGCTCGGCCACCGACGCCAGTGCCAACCAGGTGTTCTTCGCAAAGCGCCTTAAGCTCTACAGCCTCGTTTCGCTCAAGAAGTGGCCCGAGGCAGTGGAAGTGGGCCGCGACTTCTTTGCAACAAAGGTAACAGCCTCAACTCCGTTCCAGGCCAACGACTACATCAACTACGCTTCGGCCCTCAAGGAAAATGGCAACTCAGAGGAAGCTGTGGCTGCCTACGACACAGCCCTCAAGCTCGACCCGAAGAATGCCGACCTCATGCGCGGCCTCAGCGAGTCGTACTCTGATGTGAAAGACTTCAAAAACGCCATCAAATATCAGAAAATGCTGGTTGAGAGCGGCGCAGGCACAAGCAATGACATCTTCGGTCTGTCGCTGGCCTACTTCAATCTTGCCGTCACCAGCACCGACGCTGCCGAGAAGGCCGAAGCCATTGCCGAGAGCAAGAAGTATCTCGAAGAAGTTAACGCCAAGGTGCCCGGCAACGTGCAGATTGTGAACCAGCTTGCACGCGTCGAGAAGTTCAACGACGCCGACGCCAAGAAGGGAACTGCCGTTCAGGCCTACAAGGAGCTTGTGAAGCTTCTCGACGCCAAGCAGGACAAGGCTGGCTATGAGCGCTACTACATCAGCGCCTACAACTATCTTGCCAACTACTATATGAACAAGAAGGATGAGGCCACAGCCAAGGAATATTACAAGAAATGGCTTGAAAACGACCCGCAGAACGAAGCCCTCAAGCGTTACGTTTCTGGCCTGAAATAAAAAAGACTCTTTTTTAGAGAATTCATTGTTTGGCAGGCGCTCCGCATCGTGCGGAGCGCCTGCTTTCTTGTTTTTTTGCCGGTTGGTGAAAATCGGTGGAAAAACTGTGCGGCCCGTTTCTGATGGTTAGCGAAAAAAACGCTAACTTTGCAGTTTTACAGCACAACGTTTTTTCTTTACACTGCATCAATGATAGACTACATCAAAGGCCAGGGGGCCGAACTCAATCCCGCCTATGCCGTGCTCGACAATCACGGCGTGGGCTATATGATCAACATATCACTCACCACATTCAACTCCGTGCAGCGGGCCCAGCAGTCGGGCAGCGACGTCAAGCTGTTTGTGTACGAGGCCATACGCGAGGACGCCCATCTGCTCTATGGGTTTGCCGACCGCAGCGAGCGCGAGCTGTTTGTGCTGCTCATCAGTGTTCCGGGCGTGGGCCCCAACACTGCCCGTGTGATTCTGTCGTCGCTGCCTCCCAGCGAACTGGTGCAGACCATAGCCGGCAACAACGCCGCCATGCTTAAGTCGGTGAAGGGAATCGGTGCAAAGACGGCCCAACGCATAATTGTTGACCTCAAAGACAAAATAAATGGGGTGGATGATGCGTTATTAAGTGGTACGGCTTTGCCCTCGGGCGAAGTGTTCGACGAGGCCATGTCGGCACTCGTGATGCTCGGCTTCACCAAGCAGATGTCGCAAAAGGCTCTGAAAAAGCTGTTTGCCGACAATCCTGCCATTTCGGTTGAAGACGCAATCAAGAAGGCGCTGAAAATGATGTGATGCGCCGCGCATTTTGTTGAATCACGCATTTGGTTGAATTAATTTTTATTGATGACGGGAAATTTCAGGAAACAAAACATACTGCTGTTCGCTGCATTGGTGGCTGTGTTGCTGCTGTCGGCGGGCAGCGCCCTTGCACAGTACTATCAGTCGCAGCTTGCGCCGCCGCCACCCGCTCCGGTACAGGCTCCTGCCGCCGCCCAAAAGGCGCCGGCCGACTCGCTGGGACTGCACTTCAAGGTGCGCCCCACGGTGCCGCAAACCTACGACGACCTCAAGAGCGGCGAGTATGCCGCCGACCTGAAAACGCCGTCCAATATCACCACCACCGCCGAATACGACTACGAGAGCGGCTGCTACGTGATCCACACCAAGGTGGGCGACAACGACATCGTCACCCCATTTATGCTCTCGCCCGCCGAATACAACGACATGGCCCTGCGCGAGTCGATGATAGAATACTACCGCAAGAAAAATGCCGAGACTGCCGAGGCAAAGAAGAACAACCCGTTCAACTTCCTCGACATGCAGTTTGGCCTTGGCCCGCTGGAGTCGATATTCGGCCCTGGCGGCGTGCAGCTTAAGACGCAGGGCTCGGTGCAAATCAATATGGGCGTCAAGAGCAACAAGACCGACAAC
>CALBLR010000216.1 GCA_937896015.1 uncultured Prevotellaceae bacterium
CTGCACCTCGCGCACGGCCTTCTGGATTTCCTTGGGGTTGAGGTTGATGGCCACGCGCACGCCGCTGCACAGGCACACCATGGTCCACCCAAGCTCAAACACGTGGCTGAAGGGCAGGAAGCTGAGCGAGAGGTCGGTTTCATCGTTGAGGTGAATGCGCTCGAGATGGCCGTCCATGGCCGACATGAAGTTGTGGTGGGTGAGCATCACGCCCTTGGGCACGCCAGTTGTGCCCGAGGTGTAGATGAGATACATCAGGTCGCCCGGGTCGAAAGCCCGGCGGCGCGCCTCCAGGGCGTCGAGCTCGGCCTGCGTCGGGTTGTCGCCCAGGGTCAGGAACTCGGCCCACGACATGGTGTCGGCATCGCCAGCGTCACGCACCACGCTGGGGTCGAGTGTGACGATGTGCTTCAGCGTGGGGCACTCGCCCAGCAGCTGCCTGGCTATGGCATATTGGCTTTGGTCGCCCGTGAACAGCACTGTGGCGCCAGCGTCGTTGACGATGTAGGCAGCCTCGTCCTTGCTGCTGGTGGCGTATATGGGCACAGGCACGGCGCGGTTGTTGAACGCGGCGAAATGCGTGATTATGATTTCGGGGCAGTTTTGCGAGAATATGCACACGCGTCCCTGCTGCTCTACGCCAGCCTTGTATAGCGACACGGCCTCGCGCCTGATGGCGTCGTCCATCTCAACCCACGACATTGACGTCCACTCCTGGGTGGCATAGTCGCGAAACCTCAACGCCTCGCGGCTGCCATATTTGCGGGCCATCGACGGGACCAGTTCTATGAATTTCTGAGTCATGATTAGTTATGAAGTGTGATATTTTATGCTTGCAAAATTACTTAATTTTCGGTGCATTAGACACGGCGGGTGTCGCAAATCGCATTTTTCATTAACAACAATTCTATTAAGACTCAACAAGTTTACACATTTTAACCGTAAATGTTTTTTTCGGCCGTTTTTTTGCGGGCATAGTGATTTGTTGACTACATTTGCAACAGTTATAATCACACCACCAACACATATAACGGCATGAACATAGCAAGCATCATCAACCTGCGGCGCATGGGCGGAGCGCTTAGGCGCTTCCCCGAAAGCGTGGCTTTTGCAGCCATTCTCACCGTGGCAGTCATAGTCATCAACCACTGCTACAGCAGCATTAGCAGCGACATGCGCTTTTTCACAACCTACTACCCAGCCACGGCGCTGATGCTGTCGGTGAGTCTGAGGCTTTGGGCCGAGGAGCACGGCGGCCGCCACCGGCTGACAGTGGCGGCCGTGATGCTGCTGGCTCACGCCCTGTGGCTGGCCGGGGCCTGCTACACATCGTTTGGCCCCATGAGTGCGATGA
>CALBLR010000217.1 GCA_937896015.1 uncultured Prevotellaceae bacterium
CCGACATTTTGCGGTAGAGGTCGGCATTGTTGAGCAGTTCCGACACGTTGCTCACTATGGCGTCAGCGTCGGTTCCAACGAGCTTCACCGTGCCAGCGTCGACGGCTTCTGGGCGCTCGGTGGTGTTGCGCATCACCAGCACCGGCTTGCCAAGCGACGGGGCTTCCTCCTGCACACCGCCACTGTCGGTGAGCAGCAGCATCGAGTGCTTCATCGCGTAGATGAACGGCAGGTAGTCGAGCGGCGGAATGAGGTGCACATTGTCGAGTTTCGACAGCAGACCGTATACGGGCTTCTGCACATTGGGGTTGAGGTGTACGGGATACACAATGTCGATTTCGGGGTATTTCGCTGACAATTCCTTAATGGCCTTGCAAATGTGCAGGAAGCCGTCGCCGAAATTCTCGCGGCGGTGGCCGGTGACCAGAATATATTTGCGTTTGCCCACCTCATAGCCTTTGCCGGCCAGCTCTTGCCTGATGTGCTCTTCCACGCCGGGTTTGGTTTTGATGATGTCAACGGCCATTAGCAGCGCGTCGATCACGGTGTTGCCGGTGACGTAGATCTTATTGCCGTCGATGGCTTCTTGCAGCAGGTTTTGTCGCGACCGCTCGGTGGGGGCAAAGTAGTAGCCGCAAATGCGGTCGGTGACCTGACGGTTCATCTCCTCGGGCCACGGCGAGAGCATATTATAGGTGCGCAAGCCTGCCTCCACGTGGCCAATGGGTATTTGCTGATAGAATGCGGCTATCGAGGCCGCCATCGAGGTGGTGGTGTCGCCGTGCACAAGCACCACATCGGGCTTGAAGTCCTTGAGCACATCGCGCAGGCCCAGCAGCACTTTGGTAGTGATGTCGTATAGGTCTTGGTTCGGGGCCATTATGTTGAGGTCGTAATCGGGCTTGATGTCAAACACCTCAAGCACCTGGTCGAGCATCTGGCGGTGTTGCGCGGTGACGCACACTTTGGTGTCAAACTCATCGGCATGCGCTTGCAGCTTCTTCACGAGCGGTGCCATTTTTATGGCTTCGGGGCGTGTGCCAAACACGAGGAGAATCTTTTTCATAATTATAATGCGTAGTTTGTTATTTTATCATCAATGAGTTTTGCGGAGTGCGGAATGTCCGCACAATTGAACTCCGATGTAAAATTAACGATAAATTCACTTGTGTGCAAGAATTGGCGCAAAGAATGCCCGCAAAGTCGCGCCGCGCCGCTGTATGCGGCATTGTGATGCCGTTTTTCGTGCGCATATGCGCAGCCTATTTTTTACACAAAAATGGGCTATGTGCGAAAATAAAAGAAAGATTTTTAGTAATTTTGCGTAACTATTGTTTATTTGAAATGGCATACATACTAAATATAGAGACTTCTACCGAGGTGTGCTCGGTGGCACTGACTCACGACGGCGAGGTGCTTGACCATCATGAAAACTATGATGGCAAAACCCACGCCACGCTGCTGAGCGCATACATTCAAGATGAACTGAAGTATGTGCGCACGCGCGAAATCAAACTCGATGCCGTGGCGGTGAGCATTGGCCCAGGGTCGTACACGGGGCTGCGCATAGGCTTGTCGGAGGCAAAGGGGCTTGCCTTTGGCCTTGGTGTGCCCTTGATAGGGGTTAACACGCTTAAACTGCTCACCACCTCGGCCATGTTCAAGGAGTTTTTTGACGACGATGAGCTGTTTGTGCCAATGATCGACGCCCGCCGCATGGAGGTGTATACAGCTGTCTACAATTCGGCCCTCGACGACATTGTGCCGCCACAGCCAAAAATAATTGATGCCAATTCGTTTGCCGACCTACTCGACAAGCACAAACTCGTGTTCTTTGGCAACGGATCGGACAAGGTGGCCGAAGTCATAAAGCGCCCAAATGCCATATTTATGCCAGGCGTAAAGCCAGTGGCCCTCGACATGATGGTGCTGTCGGAAATGGCGTTTCGCAAAAAGGAATTCATCGATGTGGCATATTCCACGCCGCTTTATCTAAAGGAGTTTCAAGCCACAAAGCCAAAGCACAAGGTGCTTTAAACCAACTTAATTGAAGAATAACTTATGCTAAAATACAATTCACAGCTAAAAAAGCTTGCGCTGCCCGAATATGGCCGCAACATTCAGCAGATGGTGGACTACTGCTGCACCATTGAGGATCGTGATGAGCGCAACCGATGCGCCTACACCATTATCCAGACGATGGGCAACCTGTTTCCACAGCTGCGCGACGAGGCCGACTAC
>CALBLR010000218.1 GCA_937896015.1 uncultured Prevotellaceae bacterium
TGTTTGCCATCGGCTTCCTTGTTGGCTATGAAATAGTGTGGCGCATGTTCCGCCACGAGGGCGCGCCCGAGAAGTGGGTGGGCAGCCTGTTTATCTACGTGGTGGTGGCCACCGTGCTTGGCGCGCGGCTTGGCCACGTGTTCTTCTACCAGTGGGACTACTACTCGCAGCACTTGTCAGAGATTCCCAAAATTTGGGAGGGCGGCCTCGCCAGCCACGGCGGTACTCTGGCCATTATTTTCGCCATCTGGCTATACAGCCGCCGCATCACCCACCGGCCCATGTTGTGGACGCTCGACCGCCTGGTGGTGCCCGTGGGCTTCGTTGGAGCGCTCATACGCATCGGCAACCTCATGAACCATGAGATATACGGCGCTGTCACCACCCTGCCGTGGGGCTTCCGCTTCATCGACAACGTGATTCCCTATATGCACGGGGCTCAGCCGGTGTTCACGCCGCCGTGCCACCCCACGCAAATCTACGAGGCTCTGTGCTATCTTGTGGTGTTTGGCGTGTGCATGTGGATGTATTGGCGCCGCAATCTGCAGGAGCGCCAGGGTCTCATCTTCGGCGTGTTCATGGTGGGCATCTTTGCCGCCCGCTTCTTGGTGGAGTTCATTAAAAACGTGCAGGAGCCTTGGGAGTTGGCCATGCGCCAGTCGATAGGCCTCGACCAGGGGCAGATGCTCAGCATCCCGTTCATTGTGCTGGGCGCTTGGCTCATAGTGCGTGCCATGCGCCGCCCGCGCGTTGCGCTCAGCTTCCCCAACCGTTTCCCCGATGAGCCTGACGGCAAGAAATAGCAAGCGTTATATATATAATAATGTATTTGACAAACGATATGGAACACCAATTCAATGCCCACAACAAGCAGGAATACCCGCCCATGCACACGGCCGAGCACATTCTAAATGCCACCATGGTGAGTATGTTTGGCTGCGGCCGCAATGTGGCCGGCCACGTGGAGCGCACCAAGTCGAAGCTCGACTACGACTTTCCGCGGCCGCTCACGCCGCAGGAGGTGGCCGAGATTGAAGCCAGGGTCAATGGCGTAATCGATGCCGACCTGCCGGTCACCATGGAATATGCCACGCAGGCCGAAGTCGCGGGCCGATTCAATTTGCAGCGGTTGCCCGATGGGGCTTCGCAGCAGGTGCGTATCGTGCACGTGGGCGACTACGACGAGTGCCTGTGCGTTGGAGTCCATGTCGAGCACACTGCCCAGATAGGCCGCTTCCGCATCAGCAGCACCCGCTATCAGGACGGGCGGCTGCGCATAGTGTTCCGCCTCGACGGCTCACAGGCGCAGCAGGGCGGGGCGCATGTCAATTAATCACACAACGGAAAAAGCGGCGTTTGGGCCGCTTTTTCCGTTTGCTGGCAATCGTGTGCTTATGTCACGAAAACAGGGGGTGCTAAAGAATTATGCTGTAAAACATAGAATACATATATTTTAACATTTGCCATTAATATCAAACAATCAATAAGTTATAACAAAATCACTAAAAAACGATTAAAAAAACTTCTGCGATTATTTGGCAGGTATTAGAAAAAGCTCTACCTTTGCATCGCTTTTGAGAAATAAAGCACACGATCATTGAAATATTTGCGATGAGGAATTTGACAAATGCAAGAGAGA
>CALBLR010000219.1 GCA_937896015.1 uncultured Prevotellaceae bacterium
GGATAATATCCCCCTTCAACTCTGATCTTTGATCCTTCAACCTTAATCTTTCAACCTTCAACCTTACTCTCCAACTCGGCTGTGAATTTGCGGCAAAAGCGCTCGTGGCACAGAATCATGTACACCATCATCAGGTTGAGCACCACCAGCTCGAAGGCAAAGTAGAGCCACGGCATCTTTATGATCACCGAGATGAACATGGCAATGATGCGCGTGTTAAACGACAGCATGTTGGTGTACTTCATCATGGGCAGGCTCTTGCGGCGGAACGCGTCGCGGAAGCTTTGCGGCACATCGTCGCCATATCGGCTGCGCAAGGCCCGGCGCAGGCGCTGCATGCAGGGCGTCATCACCTCCTGGTTGGCCGTGTAGTTGCGATACACGCTCAGCGTGAGCCGCTTCATCAGGTTGCCCTTCCACGGCATTTGGCGCAGCTGCTCGTCGAGCTGCTCGGTGCTGTCGAGCTCGCTGCCGTCCTTGCCCTTCAAAAAGTAGAGGTGGAACTGGCGGTAATAGTCGGCCATGGCGGCCTGCTTGGCGTGGCAGCCGCCGGCGCACACCGCCAGCAGCCATATCACCCACTTGTGGTCGGCGAAAAAGGTGCCCAGCAGGTTGTCGCCAAAGTTGATTTCGCGAAACACCAGGGCAAAGTAGATGGCCACAAACCAGAAGTCGCCGCTCACACCGTCGAGTATGCGCCCCAGGCGCGAATACTGCTTGGTGAGTCGCGCCAGCTGGCCGTCGGCGCTGTCAAACGTGTTGGCCCACACAATTAGGAATATGCCCACGTAGTTGAGCCACACCAGGGGCTGCGCCCCGAAGTAGAGCAGCACTCCGCCAGCCACGCCGAGAAAAATCGAGGCTATGGTTATGGTGTTGGGCGTGATGCCCAGGCGCGCGCACAGCAGTGCCCACGCATAGCCCAAAGGGCGGTAGAAAAACAGGTCGATGTGCTCCTCGGTGTCCATCGACTTTAGCGACTGCTTGTATTGCCGCTTTATTTCCTGAAAATTCATCTAATCTCTATTTATATGTATAAATCTTTGAAACAGTTTTTTCTCATACGCGCGTAGAGTGGCAAGTGCCTCACGGCACACGCTGCCCTTCCGCGGCAGGCTGACGCAGAATTTATTTGCGCTTCTGCTCCCATTCCTTGACCATGCCCAGCACGCGCTTGGCAATGTGTGGGGCGGCCTCGGCGCGGCACGGCGCAAAGCTGGGCCAGTCGTTGAAGTCGATGATGCGCATTTTGCCGTCGGCGCCCACAATGCAGTCGCCGCCATACACCTCCACGTTGAGCTCGTCGGCGGCGCGGTTGCAGATGTCCTTAAGCTCCTGCTCATCAAACTTTATGCCCTGCGACTTGCCGTTCACAGCCTCGTAGCCATATTTGCTGTGGCCCGCGTCGAAGGGGTAGAACCAGTAGAAAAACGCGGTGCCGCGCACTCCGTAGAACTTAATCAGGTCGCCCTCCAGATGCACGTTGATCACAGCGCGCTTTATGCCGCGCAAAAAGTATTCCTGCAGCACCTCCTGCGCCTCCTCGGGGTGGCGCACATAGCTCACGTCCTCCTTGTGCATGGCGTGGAAGTCGCCGCGCTTAATCCAGCAGCTTTTGAAGCCGCTCTTCTTCAGCATGGGCTTCACAGCCTCGTCGGTGTCCACAATTAGGCTGTCGGGGTAGGGGATGCCGTTGCCCAGCAGAATGCGCGTCATGCGCTCGCGGGTGCAGTTCTCTATGCCGTAGCCCGAGTTCACCACCAGGCGGCCCTCGTCTTCAAGTCGCTGCAGGCGTTCGATGCTTTCGCGCTCGCGGCACATGTTCAGAATTATGTCCTCGCTCACGCCGGCGCCGTTAAACTGCTCCTCGCTGTAGATGTTCACCAGGCATCCGCGCTTGCGCAGCTGCTCGGCGGCCGCGTTGAAGATGGCTGTGTCGTTGCCTATGTGGTTGGGCGAGTAGGCGCCTGCGCGCATGATTCCGGCTATTTTAATCTCTGCCATATATTCTTAATGTGTGTATATATAAGTTGTGTTACTATGATTTTATGAACTGCTCGGCCACATCGATGTCGCTTGCGTGGTCCACGTCTATGATTTTGTCGATTGAGTAAGCCTTCAGGTTGAAGCCGGCGTCCACCAGCGCGCGCTGGAAGTTGCGCATGCGCTGCACGCCGCCCTCGATGCACTTGTCGAGCACCTTGAATGCCGCGTCGGTCATGGCATACACTCCGCCGCTCACATATTTCGCCTCAGGCCAGCTCTGGTCGCGGAATGCGGTGATGCGCATGTCGCCGTCGGTCTCCACCCACAGCGGCTTCTCGTCTTCCACAAATGGGGTCACGGCCCACATGCCGTCGTGACTGGCGTCGGCCTCAAAGGCCGCTATGTAGCGCGCAAAGTCCTGCTCGCGGAATATGGTGTCGACCGTGGTCAGGCAAAACTTGCCCGGCTTCATAACGCGGCTCAGCTCCCAAAAGCTGTGCATCGAGCTGGGCGTGGTTTTCACCACCACGTTCAGCTCCACGCCAGGGCGCAGTTTCACCGTGTCGAGGAACTGGCGCACCTCGGTCATGTATTCGTTCACTATTATGCTGATGCTTTCGGCGTTGCACCGCTCGAATATGCGCATCAGCCGCTCCACCATGGGCTCGCCGTTGAGCTCCACCAGTGGCTTGGGCTTGGCCACGCCCTCCTGTGCCAGACGCGAGCCTTCGCCCGCTGCTATTATCGCGTAGTTCATATCTGTGTGTGGTTTGTGCTGTTTGCTTATTTTGCCGCTATGTCGTCGTCATCGTCCTTGGTGAGGTCGAGCACCACATTGTCCTTGCTGTGGTCGAAATACTGGCGGCGCAGCGGGTTGCGGTACATCTCGTCGTTGCGCTGGCGGTTGCGGAATATGTCGATGGCGGCATATATGGCCTGGCGCAGCGAGTTCTCGTTGGCCACGCCCTTGCCCACAATGTCGTATCCGGTGCCGTGGTCGGGGCTGGTGCGCACGTAGGGCAGGCCGGCGGTGAAGTTCACGCCGTCGTTCATGGCCAGCGTCTTGAACGGCGCAAGGCCCTGGTCGTGATACATGGCAAGCACGCCGTCGAAGTGGCGGTACTGGCTGTTGCCGAAGAAGCCGTCGGCGGCATACGGGCCGAAGCACAGAATGCGCTCCTCATCGTTGGCCTTGTCGATGGCGGGCTTAATCACCGTTTGCTCCTCCTTGCCCAGCATGCCGTTTTCGCCGGCGTGCGGGTTGAGCGACAGCACGGCTATGCGCGGCTTCACTATGCCGAAGTCGCGGCGCAGCGAGTCGTTGAACACGCGCAGCTTGCCCAGCACATTCTCTTCCGTAACCGCCTGCGGCACCTGGGCCAGCGGCATGTGGGTGGTCACCAGCGCCACGCGCAGGTTCTCGTTGCACATTATCATCAGCGCCTTGCCCCCGTCGCCCAGGCTGGCCTCCAGATATTCGGTGTGGCCGGGAAACGAGAACTCCTCGCTGTGAATGTTGTCCTTGTTGATAGGGGCGGTCACCAGCACGTCGATCTTGCCGTTTTTCAGGTCGCTCACGGCGGCCTCAAGTGCAAGGAATGCTGCACGGCCTGCCTGCTTGCTTGGCTGGCCCAGTTCCACCTTTATCTCAGTGTCTTGGCACACCTCCACCAGGTTGGGCAGCGTGTCCTTTATGTTGTCCACCGAGCGCACGTTGTTGATTTGGTAGGCCTGCATTTCGATGGCCTTGCGGTGGTAGGCCAGAATTTTTGCCGAGCCGTAGATCACAGGAGTGCAAAGCTCCATTATTTGCGGATTGGCAAGGGCCTTGAGTATCACCTCATATCCGATTCCGTTGGTGTCCCCTTGGGTAATGCCAACGCGTACTTTTTTATTGTTAGCCATTAAAAATCAATCATTTGTGGCCACTGCACCCCGGTGCGCAGCCGCGCGGCACACGCATCAGGGCACAATGACCCATTATAAACAACTCGTAAAGATAGCGCATTTTCGCCACACCTGCAAATCCACGCGCCCGCCCACGCCCGCATTAGCGCAGCGCGCCCGCTCCCCGATGTGAGGGGGCGGGCGCGCAGTGTGTTGGTGTTGGTGTGTTACTTTCCGAGAGCCGCTATCGACGCCTCGAGAGTGGCAATCTTGGCCTTGGCGTCGGCCTGCTTCTTGCGCTCGGCGGCCACCACAGCCTCTGGAGCGTGGGCCACAAACTTCTCGTTGCCCAGCTTCTTCTCGACCGATGCCAGGAAGCCGCGCTCGTAGTCGAGCTCCTTGTTGAGTTTGGCCAGCTCCTCTTCCACATTGATGCTGCCCTGCAGCGGCACGGCATATTCGGTGGCGCCCACCAGGAAGGCGGCCGCGGCGGCGTCTTTGGCCGTCACCACGCTTATTCCGTCGAGGTTGGCCAGCTTCACTATCACGCTCTTGCACGGGTTGGTGAAGCCGCCCAGTGCCTGCAGCGAGAGCTGGGTCTTAACCGGTATGTTCTTGCCCGTGCGCACCGCGCGCACGCCACTCACTATCTCCTTGGCCTCGGCCATGGCCTTGAGCAGCTCCTCGTCCACCTTGCCGGGCTTTGGCAGCTGGGCCATCATTATGCTCTCGCCGTCGGCGCGGTCGCTGATGTGCTGCCACAGTTCCTCGGTGATGAAGGGCATGAAGGGGTGCAGAAGGCGCAGCAGGGTGTCGAAGAAGCCCAGCGTGGCGTCGAGCGTGGCCTTGTCGATGGGCTGGCCGTAGGCCGGCTTCACCGTCTCGAGGTACCATGCTGAGAACTCCTCCCAGAAGAGGCGGTAGATGGCCATCAGAGCCTCGCTCAGGCGGAACTTGCCAAACAGGTCTTCAACCTCGGCCAGGGTGCTGCTGAGCACGCTGTCGAACCACTTCACGGCCAGGCGCGAGTGCTCGGGCTGCTCGGCCTCGGCGCTCACCTCCCAGCCCTTCACCAGGCGGAAGGCGTTCCAAATCTTGTTGTTGAAGTTACGGCCCTGCTCGCACAGCGCGTCGTCGTAGAGGATGTCGTTGCCGGCCGGGGCGGCCAGCATCAGGCCCATGCGCACGCCGTCGGCGCCGAAGCGGTCGATCAGCTCCAGCGGGTCGGGCGAGTTGCCCAGCGACTTCGACATCTTGCGGCCCAGCTTGTCGCGCACGATGCCGGTGAAATACACGTTGTGGAAGGGCTTGTCGCCCATATACTCATATCCGGCTATGATCATGCGCGCCACCCAGAAGAATATGATGTCGGGGCCGGTCACAAGGTCGCTGGTGGGGTAGTAGTACTTTATCTCAGGGTTGTCGGGATGGCAGATGCCGTCGAACAGCGATATTGGCCACAGCCACGACGAGAACCATGTGTCGAGGCAGTCCTCATCCTGGCGCAGGTCGCTCAGCTGCAGGCTGTCGTCGCCCGTCTTGCGGCGGGCCTCCTGCAGGGCCTCCTCGTCGGTCTCGGCCACCACATATCCGCCCTTGGGCAGGAAGTAGGCCGGGATGCGGTGCCCCCACCACAGCTGGCGTGAGATGCACCAGTCCTTGGTGTCGGTCATCCAGTGGCGGTAGGTGTTCTTGAATTTGGCCGGGAAAAACTTTATGTCGTCGTCCATCACCGCCTTCAGGGCGGGCTTCACGAGGTCGGTCATCTTCAGGAACCACTGCATCGACAGCTTTGGCTCGATGGGCACGTTGGTGCGCTCGCTGAAGCCCACGTTGTTCACATAAGCCTCCACCTTTTCGAGCAGGCCGGCGGCGGCGAGGTCTTTCTCAATCTGCTCGCGCACGGCAAAGCGGTCCATGCCCACATACATGCCGGCGGCCTCGCTTATGGTGCCGTTGTCGTTGAATATGTCGATGCTTGGCAGGTTGTACTTCTCGCCCAGCATGTGGTCGTTCACGTCGTGGGCCGGGGTCACCTTGAGGCAGCCCGTGCCAAACTCGATGTCCACATACTCGTCTTCAATCACGGGGATTTCGCGGCCCACCAGCGGCACTATCACGCGCTTGCCGCGCAGGTGCTGGTTCTTGGGGTCCTTGGGGTTGATGCACATGGCCGTGTCGCCCATAATGGTCTCGGGGCGCGTGGTGGCCACGATGGCATATCCGTCTTCGCCCACTATTTTGTAGCGCAGGTAGTAGAGTTTGCTGTGCTCTTCCTTATACACCACCTCCTCGTCGCTGAGAGCTGTCAGAGCCTTGGGATCCCAGTTTACCATGCGCACGCCGCGGTATATCAGGCCCTTGCGGTAGAGATCCACAAACACCTTTATCACCGAGCGCGAGCGCACCTCGTCCATGGTGAAGGCCGTGCGGCTCCAGTCGCACGATGCGCCTATCTTCTTTAGCTGCTCCAGAATGATGCCGCCGTGCTCGTGGGTCCAGTCCCACGCGTGCTTCAGAAACTCGTCGCGCGTCAGGTCGGTCTTCTTTATGCCCTTCTGCGCAAGGCGGTTCACCACCTTGGCCTCTGTTGCAATCGAAGCGTGGTCGGTGCCGGGCACCCACAGGGCGTTTTTGCCCTCCATGCGCGCGTGGCGTATGAGAATGTCCTGTATGGTCTCGTTGAGCATGTGGCCCATGTGCAGCACGCCGGTCACGTTTGGCGGCGGAATCACTATGGTGTAGGGCTCGCGCTCGTCGGGGGTGGACTTGAACAGGTCGTGGTCCATCCAATACTTATACCATTTGTCCTCGACCTCTTTGGGGTCGTACTTCGTTGCAAGTGTGTTCATATTCTTGTTATAAACAGTGGTTTTGAGTTCAAACTATAATACGGATGGCAAAATTACAAAAAAATCGGCGTAA
>CALBLR010000220.1 GCA_937896015.1 uncultured Prevotellaceae bacterium
CAAGGCGGTTGAGAATGCGCTTGAGTCGCCGCTGCTTAAAAACCGCGACGTGTACACGTCGAAGAGGGGGCTTGTCAACATCTACTACTCGCCCAAGAGCAAGAATCCGTTTAAAATGGAGGAGGTGAATGAAATGACTAATTTCATGAACAACTTCATTCCCGATGTGGATGTGATATGGGGCACTGCCCACGACGAGTCGCTTGAAGACCGCATCAAGGTCACCATTCTGGCATCGGGATTTGACGCCAACTCCAGTTTGTCGCCCGAGAAGGAGGCTGGTGTGAAGGCTACTTCTGTTGAGCCGGAACGCGCTCACGCCAGCAATCGTAAACCCATTGCAGTCCAACCCGACCCTGAGGACGACCGGAAACGGCTTGAAGACATCTATGGCGATAAGTTCAAAACGCAGGACATGGAAAAAGCCAAGCAGAAGTTTGTGGTGCTTAAGCCCAACGAGATGGACAACGATGAAATCATCGACCGGCTTGAGCGCACCCCGGCATACAACCGCCCGGCAAAGTTCAAGACCGAAATCCGCGAGTTGCAACAGCAGCAGGCCCAGCCACAGCCAGCGCCCGTCCCAGCACCGGGCGTACTGGCCCAAAGCGGGACCATAACCTTTGGCGCTTCTTGATTGATAAAGAATTATTGCGTATTTTTGCAAAAAAGTTAAAAAAACAATAGGAGATAACTGATATGAGCATTTTTGATGAAGTGAGTGCCGGCATCAAGACGGCTATGAAGGCTCGCGACCACGAGCGCCTGGAGGCCCTGAAAGGTATCAAGGCCGAGTTGCTGCTTATTAAGACAGCTCCTGGCGGCAATGGTGAGGTGAGCGATGCCGATGCCATCAAGGCTCTTGTGAGAATGAACAAACAGCGCAAGGAGAGCGCCGAAATCTACACTCAGCAAAGCCGCAAGGACTTGGCCGACGTGGAGCTGGCGCAGGCAGCCGTGATCGAGGAGTTCCTGCCCAAGCAGCTCAGCGACGGCGAACTGACGCAAGCCATCAAAGAGGTGATTGCTCAGGTGGGGGCGCAGAGCATGAAGGACATGGGCAAGGTGATGGGCGTGGCCACCAAGCAGCTCGCCGGCAAAGCCGAGGGCAAGGCCATATCGGCCAAGGTGAAGCAACTGCTCGCATAGCTGCAAGGCCCTTAAATATTGACAATTAAAGAAATCAATTAGATATGCTTACATTACAACTGATCAACGAGAACCCTGAAGACGTGATTCGCCGCCTTGCCATAAAGCAGTTCGACGGCCGCGAACCCATCATGAAGGTGGTGGAGCTCGACAAGCAGCGCCGTGCGGCCCAGAAGCAGCGCGACGACAATGCCGCCGAACTCAACAAAATGGCTGCGCAGATAGGCGCGCTCATGAAACAAGGCAAAAAAGACGAGGCCGAAGGCGCCAAGAGCCAGGTGGCCGCGCTGAAAACTGCCAACAAGGACATCGACGACAAACTCAAGGCCATTGAGCACGAAATCACCGAGATACTCCTTTCTGTGCCCAACGTGCCCTACAAGGGCGTGCCCGAGGGCAAAAACAGCGACGACAATGTGGTGGAGAAGACTGGCGGACCGATGCCCGATCTGCCTGCCGACGCGCTGCCTCACTGGGAACTTGCCAAGAAGTATGGCATCATCGACTTCGACCTGGGCGTGAAAATCACCGGTGCAGGCTTTCCCGTGTATGTGGGCAAGGGTGCGCGCCTGCAGCGCGCCCTCATACAGTTTTTCCTCGACGAGGCCAACAAGGCCGGCTACACCGAAATCGAGCCCCCCTATGTGGTCAACGAGGATTCGGGCCTTGGCACCGGCCAGCTGCCCGACAAGGAGGGACAGATGTATCACTGCGAGGTCGACAACTTCTATCTGATCCCCACAGCCGAGGTGCCTGTCACCAACATCTACCGCAACGAGATTATCCCGCAGAGCGAGCTGCCCAAGAAGAATTGCGCCTACTCGGCATGCTTCCGCCGCGAGGCTGGCTCCTATGGCAAGGACGTGCGCGGCCTTAACCGCCTGCACCAGTTCGACAAGGTGGAGATTGTGCGCATCGAGAAGCCCGAGAACAGCTATGCAGCCCTCGAAGAAATGAAGGCCCACGTTCAGGGCCTGCTCGAGAAGCTCGAGCTGCCATGGCACATTCTGCGCTTGTGCGGCGGCGACACCAGCTTCACATCGGCCATCACATTCGACTTCGAGGTGTGGTCGGGCGCGCAGAAGCGCTGGCTCGAGGTTAGCTCGGTGAGCAATTTCGAGAGCTATCAGGCCAACCGCCTGAAGTGCCGCTACCGTGGCGACGACAAGAAGACCCACTTGTGCCACACGCTCAACGGCTCGGCACTGGCCCTGCCGCGCATTGTGGCCGCATTGCTCGAAAACAACCAGACCCCTGAGGGCATCCGCATACCCAAGGTGCTGCAAAAATACACTGGCTTCGACATTATCAACTAAGCGCAGCCAGTCTACACACATTTTAGAGGAGAGAAATTTGCAACTGCACGGCCTGCAAGCCGTGGCAGGTTGTGGTTTCTCTTCTCTTTTTTCATCTGCATAGGTAAGTACTACCCGAACCGATATTGAACATATATATCATTCATTTTTTTATCAACAAACTAAACAACAAACGCACATGAACAAAATTTTTACTAAGGCGGCTTTAGCCGTTGCCTGCCTCGCCGTGGTGGCTGGCCAGGCAAGTGCCCAGATGGTGGGCGGTGTGAACTACAAAATTGTGTCGAAGACCGACAAGACGGCCGAAGTCACTTTTCTTGAGGGTGACGACAGCGGGTTTGAAGACGACCC
>CALBLR010000221.1 GCA_937896015.1 uncultured Prevotellaceae bacterium
CACCAGCATACGCCAGTTTGTGCGCGGCCACAGCCGCGTGAACGAGAAGCTCAATGAACTGAAAAACATCATCATCAAGTATTATCCCGAGAACGGCAACAACAATCTGCTCAACGCCGTGCTCTACGACATATTCAACTGCGAGCAAGACCTCACGTCGCACCGCCAGGTGGAGGACTGCATGTTTATCCCAGCAGTGGCCGTGATAGAAAGGAGACTGCACAATGAGCGCTGACAGCGGCGGCATAAAGGTGGTGGTGGCCGACAACTCGGTGATAGTGCGCAGCGGCATGGTGGCCGCCCTAAAGCGCATGGCCGGGCTCCACGCCACGCCCTTCGAGGTGCAGACCACCGAGTCGCTGCGCAACTACGTGCTGCTGCACTCGCCGCAAGTGGTGATTGCCAGCCCCACGTTTGGCGGATACTTCGACGTGCACTCATTCAAGGAAAACGAGGGCGCGGCGCAGGTGAAATATGTGGCCATGCTAAGCTCGGTCATCGACAAAAGCCTGCTCAAGGACTACGACGACACCTTCAGCATCTACGATGACCCCGGCGAGATAGCCGGCAAGCTGAAGCGGCTGGTGAGGTCGAAAAAAAGCGCGCAGGTCAGCGGCCACGAGGCACTGAGCGAGCGCGAGCGCGAAATAGTGGTGTGTGTGGTGAAGGGCATGACCAACAAGGAGATAGCCGACCAGCTGTGCCTGTCGATTCACACAGTAATCACCCACCGGCGCAACATCAGCCACAAGCTGCAAATTCACTCGCCAGCGGGCCTCACCATTTATGCCATTGTGAACAAACTGATTGAGATCACCGACATCAAGGAGCCAGCCGCAAAATAAAGCACGGCAAAATGCACACACGCCACGGCAGCCGCGGGGCGCAGAATCTGAATAAATGTTGGATTCGCGCCCCGCGGCTGCATAATAAAAGCAGTGGTTTCTGCGTTAATAATCAAATAGCAACATTCACAACCAAAGCATGGCAAAACATCACATCAATATCACAGCACTGCCCAAGGCAGCCGCGGCAGTGGCGGCGGCCCTGGCGCTGGGCTACGGCAGCGCAGCCGCATTCGCCCCAAGCGCCTACGCCGACACGTCGCGCCTGAGCAGCGGGCGGTGGGTGAAAATAAAGGTGAGCGAAAGCGGATTCTACCAAATCACGGCCGACGACGCGCGCCGCTGGGGATTTGGCGACGTGAGCCGCCTGCGCGTGTTTGGCTACGGCGGCGCGCAGCTGAGCGAGAAGCTCACGGCCGACCTGCCCGACGACCTGCCGCAAGTGGCCGTGGCGCGCACCGGCGGCAAAATAGTGTTTTACGCGCAAGGCCCCACCTCGTGGACCACATCGAGCAATCTGACCTATGTGCAAAGCCACAACCCCTACTCCACAGCCGGCTACTACTTCGTGACCGACAACCAGAGCATTGCCGACGCCACCGTGGCCAAGGCAAGCACTCCCGTGGCGGAGGGCGGCACCGAGATAAACACATTCACCGGGCGCACCTATCACGAGAAGGACATCGACAATCCGGGCGAGACGGGGCGCACATTCCTGGGCGAGGATTTCCGCTACACCACATCGCAGGCCTTCAAGTTCAGCCTGCCCGGCCTGGTGAGCGGCAGCGAGGTGAGCGTGCTCACCAGCTTTGCCGCCAAGACCATGGGCGGCACCAGCTCGGTGAAGTTCCAATACAACGGCACCAACCTGTCCAGCAGCACCGCCGATGAGATGGAGCCTGTGAGCGCCACCGAAAGCTCGCACATACACTACGTGCCGTCGCTGTCGGTGAAGCGCTTCAACCTGAGCGGGACCGGCGACCTGACATACACGGTGACCTTCAAGCCGAGCGGCACCCTGTTTTTGGCGCGGCTCGACTACATCACGGTGAACTACAAGCGCCAGCTGGCCATGGGCAGCGACGGACTGCTGTATTTCGGCTACACAAGCGGACGCACCGACAGCCGCTATGCCCTGAGCGGGGCCAGCGCATCGACCCACATTTGGGATGTGACCAACGTGTGGCAGCCGGTGGAGATGAACGCCACCCTTAGCGGAAGCACCGCCACATTCTCGGCCACCACCGGCGGGCAGCGCGAATATGCCGCCTTCAACGAGGGCGCGTCGCTGCCGTCGCCCACCATGGCGGGCACGGTGGCCAACCAGAACATTCACGGCAGCGCCACTCCCGACATGATAATAATAGCGCCAAGCGAATATGTGGCGCAGGCGCAGCGTGTGGCCCAGCTGCACGAAAGCGCCGACTCGATGCGCGTGCTGGTGCTCGACCAGAATGCGGTGTTCAACGAGTTTTCGTCGGGCACGCCCGACGCCATGGCCTACCGCCGTGTGTGCAAGATGTTCTACGACCGCGGCGCCAGCGCCGACGGCCACCGCCTGGGCTACCTGCTGCTGATGGGCAACGGCAGCTATGACAACCGCCAAATAAGCGATAAGGTGAAACTGCTGTCCTACCCCATGCTGCTCACATGGCAGAGCGCGGCCAGCGCCACCGAGAGCTCGTCGTACACCAGCGACGACCCGTTTGGCATTCTGAGCGACGGCTCGGGCCCGGCATTCGCCAGCAGCAAGATCGACATATCGGTGGGCCGCTTCCCGGTGAAGAGCGTGGCCGAGGCGCGCACCTGCGTCGACAAGCTGATAAAATATGTCACCAAGCCCGACTACGGCAAGTGGAAGATGAACGTGCTCAACGTGGCCGACGACGAGAACCAGGCCGTGCACATGGAGCAGGCCGATGCCGTGATTTCGACAGCGCAGCAGCATGGGGCGGCCGACTTCATGTTCAACCGCGTGTATATCGACGCGTTTGAAAACCGCAGCAACGGCGGCGGACGCTACTACCCCGACGCGCGCAAAAAGATGTACAACACGCTGAGCGACGGCGTGGTGTGGTGGAACTACACCGGCCACGCAGGCCCCACCAGCTGGACCAACGAGGGACTGATGACCATCACCGACATTGAGCAGAACCTATATTACAGCCACGAGCCAATTTTGTATGCCGCCACGTGCGAGTTCACGCGCTTCGACGCCACAGCCACCTCGGGCGGCGAATACATGTTTCTGAATCCGCGCGGCGGAGCCATATCGGTGATATGCCCGCCCCGCCTTGTGTTCATCTCCAACAACGGCAACCTTAACCGCTCGGTGGCAAAATACATATTCGCCAAAGACGCCAGCGGGCGTCCGCTGCGCCTTGGCGACATTCTGCGCCGCGGCAAGAACGACACCGGCAGCGACGACAACAATTCGCGCTACTTCCTGTTTGGCGACCCGGCCATGCGCCCCGCCTACCCCACCGCCAAGGTGGCCATCGAGAGCATCAACGGGGCCGACGTCACCACCACCGACCCGGCAAAGATGCCCGTGTTCAAGGCGCGGCAAAAGATTAGCGTGGAGGGCCACATTGCCGATGCCTCGGGCAATCCGCTCACGGGCTTCAACGGCCCCGTCACGGCCACCCTCTACGACAGCGAGCAGAGCGTGACCACTCACGGCTATGGCGGCGAGGATGGGGAGGAATACACCTTCCAGGACCGCAGCAACAAGCTGACGGTGACCGTCGACTCGGTGAAGAACGGACGCTTTAAGCTGAACCTCACCATCCCGTCGGAGGTGATAGCCACCACCGACAACTACAGTCCAGCCCTGCTAAGCGTGTATGCCGACAACCCCACCGACTCCGTTGAGGCCATGGGCAGCAACAGCAACTTCTACATCTACGGCTACGACGACGCCGAGCTCACCGACACCATAGGGCCGGAAATAAAGGTGTTCGGCCTCAACAGCGAAGACTTTAAGGACGGCAGCAACGTCAACGAGTCGCCGCTGGTGATTGCCAGCGTGGCCGACGAGAGCGGCATCAACCTGTCGACAAGCGGTGTGGGCCACACGATGACGCTGATGCTCGACGGCAACAAGAACTACAGCGACCTGAGCACATACTACACCCCCATGGCCGCCGAAAGCGGCTATGCGGGCACGCTGCGCTACCAGCTTAGCGACCTCGCCAACGGCCAGCACACGCTGCGGCTGAAGGTGTGGGACGTGTTTAACAACTCCAGCGAGCGCACCATCAGCTTCAACGTGATCAATGGCCTCAAGCCCGAGGTCTACAGCCTCTACACCGACGCCAACCCCGCCACAGTCGAGGCCAACTTCTATGTGCGCCACAACCGTCCCGATGCCACACTGCGCATCACCCTCAGCATCTACGACCTTATGGGCCGCGAGGTGTGGAGCACTCAGCAAAGCGGACGCAGCGACATGTTCCGCTCGGCAGCCATCACCTGGGATCTCACCGACCGCAGCGGCCGCCGCGTGCCGCGAGGCATATATGTGTGCCGCGCCAGCGTGTCGACCGACGGCGTGCAGGAGGCCACCAAGGCACAAAAGATAGCGGTGGCCGGCGAATAAGCCGCCGTTCCACCCCCACACAGCGAAAGCCGCCCCACCAATAGGAGCGGCTTTCGCCGCATATATATGCAACGATTTTTGTAACGACAATCGAGACAATCGGAGACAATTTTTTTGCAATCGAGAAAGTGTTTTTTGGAAAAATGAGCCAAAACAGCTGTAGAGACGTGGCATGCCGAGAACGCTGAAAAAGCAGCAATTCTAATGGGATATGAATGTGCCGAAGGCACGTATCTGTCGATAGCCCCCCGACTTTCGAACACAAGCGAATGCGCAGTGCGAGTTGTCGGGG
>CALBLR010000222.1 GCA_937896015.1 uncultured Prevotellaceae bacterium
AAGGAGGCAGTGCTGGCCATGTTTGCCAGCGAGCTTAAGCAGCAGGCGCTGATGCATGTGCGCCACAGGGTGAAGCGTGAGGTGGAGATGCGCATCGACATGAAGTTTCGCAACATTGGCGCGCTTGAGATGCACATGGCCGATCTCGTGAACGAAATCCGCCCGCGCGACACCTACGAGCGCCTGTGCCGGCAGTTCCACCAGTATCTTGAGGCCGCCGACTACATGCAGGTGCTGCGCGTCTACAACCAGAAGATGATGCTCACCACCACCAATGTGGCCGGTCTTTGCGGCCTTGGTTGCAAAAACGATTACATTCAGGCGGTGCTCACCATTCTTAAGGGCAACGGCGACGGGGCCGAGGCCATACGCAGTGCCGTGAAGCGGTGCTTTGGCATCGACGGCGCCGACGCTTAGGCGAATATTACCATCACGGCTGTGAGCAGCGCTGTGAACAGCAGCATGCTGCGAGCCGTGCCGCCCAGCAGGGGATTGAGCGCTGCGCCGTCGCGGCTCAGCAGCTTGCGCCATGTGATGGTGTGCATCACCAGGTAGAGCAGCGGTATGGCAATGGTCCAAGCGGGCAGAGCCTTGCCCTGATACGCCACAAACCACAGCGGCGACAGCATGGCTATGCCCACAAATCCGTTGAGCAGATAGGCCACAGCGGCGGGCCTGCGGCCGAATATCACCACCGATGTGCGCTTGCCGGCCTCACGGTCGTCGTCCACATCGCGGTAGTTGTTCACAATCAGCACGTTCACGCCCATGAATCCTATTGTGATGGAAGCCAGCAATGCCAGCGGACTGAAAAATCCGGCCATCACATAGAAGGTGAGGTTTACGGGCACAAGACCGTAGAACACCATCACGGCCGCCTCGCCCAGCCCGTGGTAGCTGAGGGGGTAGGGGCCCGTGCTGTAGGCCAGTGCCATCACGGCGATTAGCGCGCCTGCCGGCACCAGCCACCAGCCGCCGTAGGAAATCAGGCCGCAGCCCACGGCGCACGCCGCGGCCAGCGTGCCAAATGTGGCGCGGCGCAGTGTGGCGGGCTTTATGTCGCCCTCAGTCACGCCGCGGCGCGGCCCCACGCGCCCAGCCTTGTCGGTGCCTTTCAAGAAGTCGTAGTATTCGTTGGCGAGGTTCGACGCCGTCTGCGCCAGCAGTGCAAACACAAGGCACAGCACGGCTGGCACCCACCTGAAGTGGTGTGTCCACACCGCCACGCCAATGGCTATTATCACTCCGCTTGCCGACACCGGCAGCGTGCGCAGCCGCACTGCCTCAATCCATATCTTAACTTGCTTGTTCATCATGCTTATGTTTTATGCTGCAAAATTAATCACTTGCAGCCAAATCACCACCCACAGCCGCATTAAAAATAAACGGCCGCGGCTGCGCGTCGAGCGTGGCCGTGGCCTTGATTTATCAGTGTTTGTAGTTCAATAAAGTGTCTTAGTTTTGCCCATTTGCAGCCGCTCCTCCCTTGCTGGCGCCGCCCACAAGGTCGTTGTTCTCAATCGAGGTGTCGGTCTTCTTTACTCTGGCCTTGAGCGAGCCAAAGCGGTAGCTCACGCTCAGGTTAACGAATCGGCAACTGTAGCGCGTGGAGTTGCGCTCGGTGTAGTCGCCCTGCGTGATGCGCGTGGTGTAGTGCTTGTATTTTTCAAACGGGTTGGTGGCGTTCAGCGCAATGGTCAGGCGGTTGTCCTTGGTGCCGCTCCACTGCAGGCTGCCTCCATACCAGTTGCCGCTGCCGTTCTCACCATAGAGGCTGTTGACGCCGCTGCTGTTCCAGCCTCCGAACACGCTAAGGCGCAACCCCAGTGGCAGCTGCTGCGACAGGTTGCCAAACACGTTGGCCGTGGCGCCGTCGTTGTTGAGACCCAATTCATTGCTTTTGATGTCTTGGTAACCTGCATTGGCGCTAACCATCACACTGGTCTTGGCGAACGGGGTCCACTGCGCATAGCCGCTCACACCGGCCCATAGGGCTTTGTTGACGTTGCCGTAGGTGCTGGTGGTCTTGCCGTTGTCGCTCACGCCGCGCACCTCGCCTATGGCGTTGTTTGAAAACGTGAACGCCGGCACCACATTGTAGGTGATTTTACTGCCTATGTGCATGAATGTTAGACTGGTGCTGTAGCTGTGCGCGCTGTTGAGGTCGGGATTGCCGTGCGACACGCTTTCCACCGCATTGTCCACCGCCGGGTTCAGGTAGTTGATGCCCGGGCGGTTGTGGTGAACGCCCATTTCAGCGAATTGGCTTGGCTAATCTGGTAGCTGACGCTGGCCGTAGGCACCCAGTCGCTTAGGTTGGCGCTGTAGTCACGGCTCGACCCGTCGGGGTAGTGGGCGGCAAGGTGGCTGAACTCGTAGCGCAGTCCGGCGCGTGCGCTCCACTTGCCGCTGGAGTAGGTGTAGCTGCCGTAGGCTGCGCCCACCTGTGTGCGGTGGTCAAACGGGGTGCTGGAGTCGAGCTCCGACTGCGACCCGTCGGCCATCACGTGTGTGTAGGCGCTGCGGCTGCGGTTGAGGCGGTTGATGTATTTCAGCCCTGCCTCCACCTTGTGGCGGCTGGCAAACGGGCGGGTCCAGTCGATTTGCGCGGTGTGCTCGGTGAAGCGCTCGCGGCCGGTGCTGATGCGCCGTGTGTAGTCGATGGGCATGTTCATGCCGTCGGTGTAGTCTACGCTGCCGTTGCTGTTGCTGCGGCTGGCCGACAGCATGTAGCTAAGTGTCAGGGCCTCGCCTTTGCGGTGCGTCTTGTGCTGAAAGTCGAGGCGGCCGTCAAGGCTGTAATACTGTGTGGGGTCGATGGTAGCGCTTAGTGCGCCGTAGCGGTACACTGGCGAGCCGTCGGAGCCGTAGCGGGCCGCATTCACGTCGCCGTTAGAGCGGTAGCTGTAGTAGTATCCGCCGAGCGACATGGTCATAAGGTTGAGCGTGTCGGGCTCCCAGCTGGCGTCCAGGTTGCCATAGTGCACGTTTATTTTGTAGCCTGCCGCATTGTCAATTATGGTGCTTTCACCGCTTTTCTTGTAGTGCGTCTCGGTGCGGGTCAGCTGGCGGTCGCTGCCGCGTAGGTTGTTGTGGTTGTAGCCATAGTTGACCGATGCCACCACCTTGCCTATTTGTGTGGTGATGTAGGCGCCGGCGTCGGCTCCGCCGTGCTGGTTGGCGCCGGCGCTCAGCGTGCCGGTCACGCCATTTATGCTGCCGCCGCCCACCATCACTATGTTGAGTATGGCTCCCACTCCCTCGGCGTCATATTTCGCGCCGGGCTCGGTGATAACCTCGATTTTCTTCACCATGTTGGCCGGAATGGCCTTCAGCACCTCCTTGGGGTGTCCGCTCAGGCTGGGGTCGGGGTGTCCGTTTTTATAAATCTTGAAGTCGCTGCTGCCGCGCACCGTTATGTTGTCCTGCCCGTCGACGCTCACCATGGGCACCTTGCGCAGCATGTCCAACACGTTTTTGGTCTTGCTTTCCTCGTCGGCTTGCATGTCGTAGGCAATGCGGTCGATTTCGGTGGTCACCAGCGGCTTTTGCGCTGTCACCGTGACGGCGCT
>CALBLR010000223.1 GCA_937896015.1 uncultured Prevotellaceae bacterium
ACGGCTGATTGACCGCTTCATGAGCGGCCAGACCACACTAAGCGAAGAGGCACGGCTTGCCGAATTCTTCAGGACTCACGATGTGCCTGGGGAATGGGCCGACTACAAGGCAATGTTTGCCTACTTCGACGCTGGCATGCCCGTGGGCGAACCGTCCGGACGCGGCAAGGCGGCTGTGATTGCGACGAAGCCATGGTGGCGCAAGGCATCGAGGTGGGCCGCGGCAGCGGCTGTGGTTGTGGCTGTTGGGGCTGCGGCACTGCACCTTGGCCTCACCGGCGGCGGCAATGCGGGCGTTCCTCAAAAGGCAGCCGTGGCCAAAGCGGCGGCAACGGAGCCGGAATCAAGCATCCAGATGGCCGCTGCGGCGGTGCACGCCTGCGCTGATGCGCCGCACATTGCCCAAGCGGTCAAGGTCAAAGACAAGGCACAACGCCGGCACCGCACGCAAGCCAGCACTGAGTACGTGGCCACCCCAGAGGGTGTGGCCGAATACAGCGACATGGTGGTGGCAGCCGACTACGACCAATGGGTGTCGATCCAAAAGAGCGACCTCAACACCCAGCAGGCCATGGCGCTGATGGAGCAAGGCGCCGCCGCGGCAGTGATGTGCAATGCCGACGGCAGCGATGTGCCCGAAGTGCCATAAAGCACAATGATTAGCAAATGCAGACGACTTAAAAATATAGCGCAACAATGAAACATTCAGTAATAGCAGCGGCAGCTGTTGCCGCAATGGCCGCCATCACCAGTGTGACGGCGACCGCCCAAAGCACAAGCATCGACAACGCCATCAACAGCCTTGCCAAGTCGAACCTCGTGGTGCGCTCCACCGCAAGCGAAACCACCAACGATGACGGCTACTCGGCCGACTACAAAATTTACTACTTCAGCATGCCAAAGGGCAAGAAAGACATGGTTATGAACATCGACAAGCTGTTCAAGCAAGGCCGCCCGGAGGCCTACTTCTCGGAGTTTCAAGAGAAGGACGATGACAACTACAAGCGCATGCTCGTGACACTGCCCGACGGCTCGAATCTGACTGTGGGCAAGGACGATGACTACTACTCGCGGGTGCTGTGCTACAAAGACCCGGAGAACAAGGACTACCGATACTGCTACGTGCTGGAGTGGAGCGACGACGACGATGAAGACGACAACGGCAAGCCACTGTACACGGGCTATGTGGCGCGCGTGCATTCAAAGCGGCCCACGGCCAGGGTTAAGAAGACCTCGGTCAAGCTCGACGGCAACAGCATTGTGGCCACATCGGCCGACGGCACCACCACGGTGATAGGCAATGGCGGGATCACATCGTATGGCAGCAACGGCAAGATTACGTCGGGCAGCGACATCAACAGCAATGTGGACTTCATGCGCATGTTCGGCTTCTGCCGGCAGCAGATAATGCAGTTCAACGGCCAGAAGGGCGACGAGTCGGCGCTCAACATATATGTGAACATGATGTATAAGATTTGCAACGATGAGGCCGACAAAAAGCGGCTCAACGAAGAGGAGCGCAACCTGTGCGTGAAAAGCCTCAGCCAGCTGGCCGGCAGCCTCAGCGATGAATTCTTGAGCGGCATGCTGTCGCAGGCCGCCAAGCGCCTCGGCGGGAACAAGTAGACGCGCCCCACTCTGACAATCACATAACATAACGGCGGCGGGTGCTGG
>CALBLR010000224.1 GCA_937896015.1 uncultured Prevotellaceae bacterium
TGTTTAACCACGAGAGCGAGCGCCGCGGCGAGAACTTTGTGACACGCAAAATCACGCTGGCGGCAGCCCGCATCAAGCAGGGCAAGCAGGACAAGCTGCTGCTGGGCAACCTGTCGAGCCTGCGCGACTGGGGCTATGCCAAGGACTATGTGGAGTGCATGTGGCTGATATTGCAGCACGATGTGCCCGAAGACTTCGTGATTGCCACCGGCGAGCAGCACTCGGTGCGCGAATTCTGCACTTTGGCCTTCCACTATGTGGGCATTGAGCTTGAATGGCTGGGCGAGGGTGCCGACGAGAAGGGAGTGGACAAGGCCACTGGCAAGGTGCTGGTGGAGGTGTCGCCCGACTTCTACCGCCCCACCGATGTGGTGAACCTTTGGGGCGACCCCGCCAAGGCCCGCCGCGAGCTGGGCTGGAACCCGACCAAGACGTCGTTTGAGCAACTGGTGAAAATCATGGTTGACCACGACATGGAGAAGGTGGCCGTGGAGCGCGCAAGCGACCGCATACGCCTCAACCTGGCCGAGTATCTTGAAAAGGGAATCGTAAAATAAAGAAAAACGACATCGCAGCCCCACCCCAATTTGCCGGGGTGGAGGCTGCGACAACAAAGAAATACATATTTTGGCATTATGATGGAGAAAGAAGCTAAAATCTACGTTGCAGGCCACCGCGGAATGGTGGGATCGGCCATTGTGCGAGAACTGCGGCGCCAGGGCTACAACAACATTGTGACCCGCACACACAAGGAACTCGACCTCACACGCCAGGCCGATGTGGAGGACTTTTTTGCGCAAGAGAAACCCGAATACGTGTTTGTGGCAGCAGCCAAGGTGGGCGGCATAGTGGCCAACCAAAACGCGCTGGCCGACTTCATGTACGACAACATGACGCTGGAGATGAACGTGATTCACAGCGCATGGCAAAACGGCTGCAAAAAGCTGGAGTTTCTGGGCTCGTCGTGCATATATCCGCGCATGGCGCCGCAGCCCATGCAGGAGAGCTGCCTGCTGACCGGCGCGCTCGAAAAGACCAACGAGGCCTATGCGCTGGCCAAGATATCGGGGCTGAAATACTGCGAGTTCCTTAACCGCCAGTATGGCACCGACTACATCAGCGTGATGCCCACCAACCTCTACGGTCCCAACGACAACTACCACCCCACGCACAGCCACGTGCTGCCGGCTCTCATCCGCCGCTTCCACGAGGCCAAGGAGCAGGGCCTGCCCTACGTGACCTGCTGGGGCGACGGCAGTCCGCTGCGTGAATTCCTGTATGTTGACGACTTGGCCAACCTGTGCGTGTTTTTGATGAACAACTACAGCGGCAACGAGACGGTGAACGCCGGCACGGGAAAGGAGCTAACCATAAAGGAACTGACCGAGAAAGTGGCGAAAATCATAGGCTACACGGGCGAGATTCGCTGGGACGCCACCAAGCCCAACGGCACGCCGCGCAAGCTGCTCGACGTGTCGAAGGCCACTGCCCTGGGCTGGACCTACAAGACAGAGCTCGACGATGGCATACGCCTGGCCTACGACGACTTTCTGCACAATCCCATGCGCGCCGAGCGATAGGCCCGCGCGCACAAAAAAACACTACGACTCTGGCGGAAGCCTGCACAAGTGCAGGCTTCCGCCAGAGTTTTTTTGTGGCAGTGGGCGTGTGTGGTTGAAACAAAAAAGCACCGCGAAATCGCTTCGCAATGCCTTAGGAAAAAATAGTATGAATAAATTGGTGGTATAAGGTCAATAAAGTATTGTGACGTCCACCGCCGCGCTGTGCCCACACAGCGCATAATTCGCCATCGGTGGATCCACTGAATTCAGCGGCCGCTTCAGACGAATCAACGCGTGTGCTTGAGGCATGCATCGATTGTGGGAATTGTTGTCTATAAAAAAACAAAAATCTGTTCGGACATTACCGAAAGATTCTGCTTGAAATTGAGTTGGAGGCTGAAGATTCGCGTAAGCGGCCATCAGATTTGTGATTCTCAAGCGGCTTGCCGCATTCAGGCCTCACGGTTTGCCCTCTAAAAGGGCGCTTGCCATAAAAAATGTTTTGAAGCCACATGTGCGGAGCGCTGCAATTGCGCGCGGCACGCGTTTTTTCAAGGCTTCAAGCGCTTGTCACTCCTTCGCAGCCTTGGGCCTTGCAATGTAGGGCTTACGGCTCTCGAAACGGAATGAGGCATTAGGATGATATGCGTGCCACGGCAGTTCTACGCCGCGCTTGCCGCACCGGTTAAAATTTAAAT
>CALBLR010000225.1 GCA_937896015.1 uncultured Prevotellaceae bacterium
TGCAAGATTGTCGTAGCCGTCGGCCACGTCAAACGAGGTTGGCTTCAAGTTTTTGGTGCTGCGGGAGAGCAGCACGGCGTCGGCCTGGCGCAGCAGCTTGCCGCTGCTCACATAGCCGTGAGGAGTCAGCGCCACCGAATATTCGTCGGCCCCGTCGGGCTGGCTGGCCCACTCCCCGTTGCGGCTTTTCAAAGCCTTGCCAGCCGAGCCGTAGTCGCCGGTGGTCTTTTTCACCATATAGTCGATTTCGCCCAGCGACGGCAGGCTCCAGCCTTCGGGCAGGGCCTTTATGGCAGCCTCACGCGAGTAATACACGCCCTCGCCGCCGGTATATATTTTAGCCGATGAATCGCTGGTGCCAGTGCCCCAGTCGCTGAGCGACTTCACCACTTTGACTCCCGCCACACTTGTGGCCTTCAAGTCTTCGGCCATCCACATCATGTCGCCGGCACGCACTATGGCATAGGTGTTGCCATCGGCATCTTCGCAGCGGAAAAAGTCGAAATGCACGGGGTGGCTCGAACGTGGCGACAGGTTCATTATGGTGGTCATCTTGCCCGATGCGGCAGTGAACCGCAGCACATCACCCTCCTCATAGCGGAGCCCCACAAGACGCCCCGCACTGGCTGCCGCCTCTGCCGCTTGAATGGGCATAGGCGCAGCGGCAATTGGAGTTGACTGCTTGCTGCGGTCGGCAGTAAAAGCCGCGGGCGAGCCTGTGCAAAGCCACTTCACACTTCGCCGCTGGCCACCTGCCTGCACATTCACAATGTATATGCCGCGTGCAAGCTGGGGCAGAGCGAAAACAGCCTGGCCTCCGCTCACCTCGATGCGGCTTCGGCTGACTACCGCACCCGAAACAGAGTGAACCGTGACCATGGCATCGGAGGCTTGCGAGGTCACCGTCAAAGTGCCATTGGCGATTTGCACACCCACGTCGGGCACACGCGTCTGCGTTATGCCTTCGATGCCCGACTGCGCATCGGCTGCGAGCAGAAGGGTATCGGTGCCAGCAAGATCGACGCGCACATGTTTGCTGAGGTTTTCCACAATCACACGATCAATCGTCGTGGCTTCACCACGGGCACTGAAAGTGATTTTCAGTGTCTTGCCGGCCTGCTGCGCCGCTTGCGCCAGCGGGGGCAAAGCCAGTGTCGACATCAAAAAGACGGCCATTAAGCCCAAAAGTCTTCTTTTTTTCATAAGCTGTTTGTTTAAGAAAAGGGAATAATAGGTTTGTTGATGGTGCAAAGAAGTGTGGCCCGGCTCAAGGCAGGCCCACGACTGTGCACGGCAAATTTAGCCACAAAGCCACGAATCATGCGGCAAAACACACTGCAGCGTGTTGCAAAACACGCCTTCTGTAACCTCAAAGCCACCCACTGCCCCACCCTCAGGCGTTTTTTCAGCGTGCACTATGTGTGAATGGGAGGAAAGGGGATTTTGGAGGGGGCGGGGTTGGCGGTTTGGGGGAGGTTTGCTAACTTTGCGGTTGCTTTTTCAACAAATACACTTTTCTATATGGCAACTGAGGCGACTTCGGGACTTATAGGCATGATACGCAATGGCCAGCGCATGACGCGCGGCCAGAAGCTAAAGCTCACTCTGCAACTGAGCACACCGGCCATAATGGCGCAGGTGTCGAATGTGGCGATGCAATACATCGACACGTCGATGGTGGGCCGGCTGGGAGCAGAGTCGTCGGCCGCCATAGGCATAGTGGCCACCACCATTTGGCTGCTGAGCGGCGTGTCGAGCGCCATTGCCACGGGATTTGCCGTGCAGGTGGCCCACCAGATTGGGGCCAACGACCATGCCAAGGCGCGGCAGGTGCTGCGCCAGGCGCTGGTGGTGTGCGCGCTGGCCGGCATTGCGCTGGCTGCGCTGGGCTGCGCCATAAGCCAGCGGCTGCCCCAGTGGCTTGGCGGCGAGCCTGAGGTGTGCCGCATGGCGTCGGAATATTTTCTTATCTACTCAATATGCCTGCCTGTGATAGTGCTCAACTTCCTGGGGGCGGCCATGCTGCGGTGCAGCGGCAACATGAAGGTGCCGAGCCTGATGAACGCGG